>NZ_RQEY01000019.1:300000-584447 GCF_004770105.1 Leptospira andrefontaineae
TTCCGTTAGTAGGATGGATTGTCGGAACTGCAACATGGTTCGTACTATGGGTTGCCGACCTTTCCTTGACCTGGGAGATCAGTATCGTTTTGGCAATGGCGGTTTCTGTATTAGTTACCGGTGCTTTTCACGAAGATGGATTTACGGATGTATGCGATGGATTCGGTGGAGGTTGGACCAAGGAGAAGATCTTAGAGATCATGAAGGACAGTAGGATCGGTGCCTTCGGAACGATCGGAATTATACTCGTACTACTTCTTAAATTCGTATGTTATAAATCATTGGAAGAATTTTCCATCGAAGTTCTCTTCATCATAATACTTTCCTCTCACTCCTCCAGTAGGTTTTGGGCATTATTCACAGCAAAAACTCTTTCCTATGTGAGAGAAGATCAATTATCTAAAGCAAAACCGATCATCCAAACTTTAAAAACTTCGAATGTAGTTATAGCCGGTATTTGGGGATTAACTCCTTGGCTTGCATTCTTTCATAATGAGTATCTTCCTTCAGACCGAGTTTTTGGATTTTTATTATATCCATTCCTTTTACAGACGTTCGGATATTTATATCTCAGAAGTTTTTATAAAAAATGGTTAGGAGGATATACGGGAGATTGTTTGGGTGCAGTCCAACAAGTTACCGAACTATTATATCTGATCGGGATCGTCGCCGCATGGAAATCTTTTTAGTCAGACATACAACTCCTGAAGTAGAACCCGGAACCTGTTATGGAAAATCGGATCTTGGACTTCCTTCCAGCTTTGAAAAAGAAGCTGAGAACGTTCTGAAACTTCTACCCGAAAAAGTACATTCTATCCGTACAAGTCCATTATTCAGATGTTATAGTTTAGCAGAATATATCAGCAAACATCTAGAATCAAAATCAATTACTCCTGCTTGGAAAGTGGACTCAAATATCCAAGAGTTAGATTTCGGAGATTGGGAAGGACGTTTGTGGGAAGACCTACCTAGATCCGAAACTGATCCCTGGATGGAAGACTACGTAAACAGAAGACCTCCCGGAGGAGAAACCTACTCAGAATTAAAAACTAGGATCTTAAGATCTTGGGAAGAAGGTCTGCAAGAAGCAAGGACTTGGGAAAATCTTAAAAAAGAAGAAGGGGAAACCTCTGAATACAAAACAATTTGGGTTAGTCATGGAGGCCCGATTCGATGTTTGTCTTCTATCGTATTAGGTTTTCCTTTAGAGAATTCGTTTCGAATGGTTTTAGAATATGGATCCGTTTCTTGTTTTAAGATCCGCTTTGGAGAAATGGGATCCTATCCTCAATTCGTTTCTTGGAATAAGAAGTAAGCTCGCTAGAACGAATAAGACATAAATAGAAATACCGGATTGCTAAGGTGTTTTTATTTTTATCCGATAAGGAATATAGTATTCGAATCCCTCATGTTCTGTTTCCGAATTTTCAGATCTATTCTTCATAAAAACCTTTCGGTACTGGAAGTCCGCATTGTGAAATATAAAGAAATATTAAAGTATATTCTTCTCATATTATTACTTCTTGGTCCTTCTTTTA
This sequence comes from Leptospira andrefontaineae, assembly GCF_004770105.1. NCBI lineage: Bacteria > Pseudomonadati > Spirochaetota > Leptospiria > Leptospirales > Leptospiraceae > Leptospira > Leptospira andrefontaineae. The sequence goes on from NZ_RQEY01000019.1 coordinate 301,539, forward strand.
TCATTTCGGATACATCGCCTGAACTCGCAGTCCCAGGGCAACCTGAAACTGCAAAACTATTCATCCTAGATGCAAGCGGTTCCATGAACGAATATCTCGGGATCTATCAAAAGGTCCATCTCGCAAAAAAGTACGTTCGCCATTATGTAGATAAACTTCCGGAGGAAACTGAAGTAGGTTTTATTGCTTATGGGAATCGACTCCCCGGTTGCCAATCTTCCAGACTTTATCAACCTTTAGAAAAAGGAAATCGTCCCGGTTTTCAAAATAAACTTTTTGGTCTCACTCCTTCCGGCGCTACTCCACTTGCAGAATCTATTCGAATCGCCGGAGATTATATCGTTCGCAGAAAATCTCCCACTGACTTGATCTTGGTTACTGATGGAATTGAAAGCTGTTATGGAAATCCGGAAAAAGAACTCCAGGTACTGCAGCAAAAAGGTATAAATTTCAAAATGCATATTTTTGGCCTAGGCTTGAAACCCGAAGAGAAAAGAGTCATGCAATCTTTGGCAAAAACCGGAAACGGAAGATATTATAATGTGGGAGAAGATAGCGATTTCTTTCTAGCGATGGAAGATCTTTTAAAACAAGAACCACTTCCTAAAAAGGCAGAACTAGAACCGGAAAAGCGCAAATCTAAGATCCGGATCGCAAGCATCGAAAAAAAACAAACAGATTCGGAAGAGAATTTTTATAGAGTGAAATTCGTTTTTGAAAACTCTGATTCAGAGAACCAATGTGTGATCTTAAATTTGAAAAGAAGAAGTTCAGCTTCATCCAAAATACAAAACTGGAATCCTCAAAGAGCTTCTGAACCGGAAAGAGTGGAACGAACGGAACAAATTTGTTTTCAAACGAGAAAAGGAGAAGGGGAATTTCAGATCTCAGCTCCGGCACATCTTCCTTTAAATTTAGAATTGGAACTTTGGGACACAAAAGGTATCCCAAGTTCCGTTGACAAAAGTGGAGAAATAAAACTTACCGAGTAAGATCTTAAAATGATCTTAAAAAATCCAAGTTTTGGTGATTCGGATACGTTACTCGATATTCCAACTTGATCTCTTTTTTTCCGGAAGGTGGGATCACTAAACTCCACTCAATAATTCCGGAGTTAGCGCGATATTCCTTGGAACCTGGAGTGCTCGTCTCCTGATTCACTTCAACCTTTACACTTGCAGATTCTGAAATAGGGATCTGTTCCCTTACGATTACAGTCTTACTTTCTTTGCTAAAATTTTCCAAACTTAGATAAACTTTCTTCTCCATTACTTTTTGAGTAGAAATCAGTCCCTCTTTCGTTTGGTTCCAATCCTTTCTATAAGAAAGTCTTAAACTACCTTCTGTCCCGAGAGAAACGGAAAGATTTTCTTTGGGAGAAACGTAAGAAACTTTTGTCCTACCAACAAGTCCGGAACTTCTAAATAAAGAAACTTCGCCAGGTAAAATCGGAAATTCTCCCATGTTTTGAAACTCAGCTTCCAATAAAGGAAACGGTTTATATCTAGGAGAAGCTATGGTTTTTACCTGGATAGGCGCGTTAAAAGATAACATTTCGAATTTTCTGGATTCTTTTTGCGAAGCTAAGGTGATCGTTTTAGGAAGCCTGAACAAAAATCCGCTACCTCTTTCGCTAGAGGGAGAAGGTTCCTCAGTAGAGGGAATATTAGACTCTTCATTAGGCATTTGAGCTGCACCCACAGCTTGGGTTTGATTAGTTAGAATTTCCTGTTTAGAATCCACTTCTACATCAAATAATCTTAATGGACGAAGCCGATCTCTTCTGAGAGAAAGATCCGGTCTTGTGGTAGAAAGTAGAAGTTGTACTCCTTTCCAATCTTCCCCGGATTCCTGTCGGATCTCTACTATGTATTCCAATTTCGCTTTAGTCAAAGAGTCATCCGCAGTTAGAATATAAGCAGGTCTCCAATCCGCATTCGGAACCAGATAACTCAAGCGAAGTTCTACACTTTTGGCCTCGGAACTCGTGTTTACGATCTGGACCCATGTAGTACGTGTACTTTTTTCCGCCTGGGATAATAAGAGTGAAAGTTGAGCTCTTGCTTCTTCCAGTTCTGTCTGTACTTTACGTTTGGATTTTTCTAACTTCTCCCAAGAAGCAAAAATAGAAACGGCCTCATCTCTGGTTTTTTTAAGATAAGTTCCCCAGTTTTTTCCATCCCCTTCTACCCTTCCATATAGAAGATTGCGGCCCACAACATCCGAGACTTTCTTACGCATTTCGGACAATAGGTCCTTTTCTGCCTTTAGATCATTCTCTTTTGCTAATATACTTTCCAGGTCCTTCTCTAATTGTTGCACTTTTTTTTGGAGAAGAGCAACTTCCGGATTGGAAGCTGCAGTACCTTCTTCTTTCCAAGTTCTGGAACCGGTGACTTCTACCTGGGGAGAAGTCACCGCAGCAGTTAAGGTTTCTTCCAAAAGAGAAACAGGCAAATAAGAAATCTCGATTTTATTCGTTCCGGGTTCCAATTGTATTCTTCCGGATCTTAGGATCTGAGCTGTTCCCTGATGAACAGTCACTTCCTTAATAGGAAGATTGGTTTCTTTTCCGAGTAAGGGAAAAGAAACCAGAACAAAAACAAAAGAAAATTGAACGAAAGATGAATACATTAAGTTTTTATAATTTTTCATGATAAGCCTCAATATGAATCCGAACCAGGAGTTTCTCTTAGGATATTGTCAGCAGGATAAGAGACTGTATATTCGAACTGGATTGTTTTACGGGAGTTTGCGCCTATCTCAAATTCATAAGTTAAAATTCCATCTTCCGTTTTAGACTTAGGAGTATCGGTGCCCGCGGACCATTCCACTTTCACACTGTCATCGTTCGTATAAGGAATACGATCAATCAGGCGAACAGGAACAGCTCTACGTTTATTATTTTTAATAGAGATAGTAACTCGATAACGGATATTTTTTTTACGAGAAATGATCCCGGACTTATCATCCAGTTTTTCCTGTTTTCTTTCCACCTTGATATCTCTATCAGGCCCAAGTTCCATTTTGATCTCTTGGCCCGGTTTCAACGTAGAGACGGTAGTAGTTCCTAATAAATTCTCTCCAGAATAGATTTCCAGAGGACCGGCAAGCAAAGGTTCTCTTTCCGTATTAGAAGAAACTACATTCAAGAAAACCCCGTCATTTGTAAGAGGAGAAGTTTCATAACCAGGACGAACTGTGATATTCCTTTTACGAAGAAATACTCGATTCAAAGTGCGATCAGAGGGAATTTTTTCCCTGGACTGAGCAATATATCTAAAATCAAATCCTTCGGAAGAAATTCCGGGAGCGATCAATTGGTTGGAATATTTTTTATCCGAACTCAGCTGTGAAGATCTATTCAAAAGATTTTGCACTTCGTTTTCGAGTTCTTTCAGTTCTTTTCTAGAACTTTCTCTTAAACCTGAAAACCTACGAAGAGCCTCCTTTCCGTAACGAATAGATTCTTCATAAGATCCTTGGTCGAAGGAATATTTTTGGTTCGCAAGTTCTCCTTGGAGTCTGTTCATATTCTCTTCTACACGAATTGAATTGGATCTATCTTTATAATTTCCTTCTATCAATGCACGGGATTGCATTAAAGGGTTATCATTCTTCTCTTGGTATTGAACATCATCGACTCTCTCTTCGGCCTTACTTCTTTGAGAGACCTTAGGTGAAGGAGCTTTTTTCTTGGATTCCTTTTTACTTTGGATCATAGCTCCTGCATTTGCAGAAGGTTTAGAAGGAGCATCATACTCCTTATCAGCGGGGGAATAATCCTCATCACCCGAATATACCGCTACTTCCTTAGAAGCAATCCTATATTCTCTATACTCAGGTAAGTCTATGTCTTGATTTGGATTTGCAGTGGAAAATTCTAATCGAACATTTTTCCAATCTTCTCCAGTTTCGTTACGAACTAAAGCATGCCAACCTAACTCGGCTTCTTGTCCATTTGAATTCAATTCTAATGTATAACGAGGATACCAGTTCGCACCTCGGATCAGATACTTATATTCAAAAGGAAATACATTTGCAGAATCAGATTCCACATCCAATCGGATCTCTTTTCTACGAAGTGTATCACCTTCTGCAAGGTGGGAGATCTTAGTGGTAACTATATAAAATTCTTCGCGGATACGATCTAGTTCTTCGAGCTTTGCTAATCTGAGTTTTGTATTATCCTCCGCTAGCTCTGCGTATGTTTTTCGGAAGGAAGAAAAATTTTCCGAGTCAATCTTCTCCACTACTCCATCTTGTTCTCGGATCGCAGGTTTGATTGATTTGATAGAAGCTTCCCAATCCAAAAGGTCTTGGACTTCTCTCGATTTTGTGCTTAATGCTAAGAGCAGACCTTCTTTTCTTTTTTCTAACTCTTCTGCTTCTTGGGATTTTTTTCTTCTAGAAGCTTTTTCCGAAACTCTGATGCCTTTGATCTTAAATTTTTTATTTGGATCAGTAAATGTAACGATCACACTCTTGTCCAAGGAAGCGATTGGGACTTCTCCCAATAAAACTTCTGAAACTCCAGCAGGAAGTTTTACCTCGGATTGCCTGGTGACATAGACTAAGTCGGAGTATAATAGAACAGAATCAATTCTTGCGTAAGAAACGGAGACTGGGGACTTGGAAGCCTTCTCCTCTTCCGTAATGGCTGTAGGAGTATCACTTGCTGAAGGATCGGATTCTTGGGCGTAAAAATTAGTCCCTAGCAAAATCAGAAACGATGCTGTAAGAACCGAGGAAGAAAAACGAGAAATCATAGGTTCTATGTGGATACTTGCCGAAACATAGTTCGTCAATTTATTTTCACGGCCATAAAAAAAGCGCCTTCATTGAAAAGGCGCTTTTAACTCTAAAAACTAGCTCAAAAATCCGGAACTAAACTGTTTTAGGCGTATATCCTTTGATGCTGAAAAACCTTTTTTGAGAAACCAAAAAGCCTCCCAATATAAAGAATGAGATCAATGCAACCTGCTTCATTAACTGAGGAAGATATTGTAAAGTCTCTACCGGAAGAACAGCGGTCAATTTTTCTACATGGGTGAAATCGAAAGGATACACATAGGTGAGCGCAGCGATAGAAGCCAGACGGATCAACTCGGAAACGATACCTGAGGTTTTCAATTCAAAGATCGCGCCTATATTCCAAAGAGTCCAAAGAACATAAAAACCTAAAGCACACATTTCAAACAGAGGTAATTCTTTTTTGAATTCTATATAAACCATAGAAGCGCCCAATCCAAAGAAGAATTGAGTGATAGAATAAGCTAATAATGTGTAAGGAATATGTGTATTAAATTTCTCGTACGTAGATCTATCGATCTCAGGAGGAACAACCGATTCTCCAAGATCTTTCGGTTTCCAACCTGGAGGTTTGATCCAAACTAAAAATTTATCCTTCCAATATTTGGTTTTCCAGGAAAGAAGGAATAGTTCTTCGAAATAATGGAACTGTGTCCAAAGAGGACTCCAGGTCTGCATTGGTTTTACGATCCCGAAGATAGGCTCTTCTTCTTCCTCTTTATAAGATCCGAACATTCTATCCCAAATCGCAAATGTTCCCGCATAGTTTTTATCTATATACTTAGGATCTCTTCCATGATGAACTCTATGTTGAGAAGGAGTGTTGAACACCCACTCGAAAATTCCTAATTTAGGGATCGCTCTCGTATGAAGCCAGAATTGATAAGCAAAATTGATTTGGATACAAAGAAGGAACATGATAGGAGGAAATCCCATCAATGCTAAAGGAAGATAAAAAGGAAGGGAGAACGTATTTTGAGTGACCCCTTGCCTTAAAGCTACTGTAAAATTGTAATCTTCACTTTGGTGATGAGCCACATGAGAAGCCCAGAAAATATTGATCTCATGCCCAAATCTATGATACCAATAATAGAAGAAGTCCGCCAGAACGAAACAAAAGACCCAACCTATCCAAGAGTCGTTTGAAATATTCAATATTCCAAATTTTGCATATACCCAGGAATACACAGCCATCAACGCTAGGGTGATAAACACCGTAAAGATCTGCATAAAGATCCCGGCCGAAAGATTATTAATGGAGTCCTTAAAACGGTAGAATGGTTTGTCTCCAAACACCGAATAAAGTAGTTCTACTACTATCAAAACGAAAAATACGGGAGTGATCAGTTCAATTATATTCTTTTCCATCTCTATTACCGAGTTTCGACTATCTCTGTAGCGATCATTCGGTCAAGAAAAAGAACCGAGGCGGTTTTTGAATTCCGCCTCAGATGGAGCTATTAGATAACAGATGTTATTTCATTTTCCCAGGAAAGGGAAAGGATTAGAAGAATAAGCTTACAGAGAAGGTCATGGACCAGATATATCCGCCGTAATTATAGCTTGGATTCCTTTCTGTCGGGAAAGTTTTATTGATCTCCACGTTTTTCAACTGTTGGTTTGTAATCGCTAAATCGAATATCACTGGGTTTTTCAACCTGTCCTTCAAGAAAGCAAAGTTTCTCCCGTTGAATATATAGGAAACCCCGACGGAATAGATCATACGATCATTATCCATCCAGTTGTTTTCTCCTGAATAATGAGGAACAGGAGAAGGTCTCTTTCCGATACCACCTCTGAACTTCAAGAATGGACGGAAAGCATACTCGGCTCCCATACGAACGTTGGTTGTATCATTGAAATTTAGAGGTTCGGAATATTTTTCTTTAATCCTAGAAAGTTTATACAAACTCCAGATCTCTCTGTTCACATCCAAGTTTAATTGAAGTTTTTCTGTAGGTCGGAATCCAATACCGTAAGACCAAACTCTAGGGTTGTACTGATCCAATAATGCTAGATCGAAATCCAATTGGATCCCTAAAAGAGTAGTCTGAGCACGAGCAGGAATCGGGTCCGCAGACAAATAAGTTTCTCTCTTATAGGAAACCCCAGCGCTCCATTTTCCGTACGTAAATTGGAGTCCGTAAGTAGGGTTGATGATAGGTTTTAATGTTAAAACTACTTGTGAGTTCGCTTGAACTGGATCAGGAGAGATCGGAACATCTTTTAACAAGATCGCACCGGAACCACCTGCAAGTGCAGTGATACCAACTCCGGCAAAAAGACGATCTTTCCAAAGTTCCACACCGACCCCAGCCATGATGGTTGGACGTTCATTACTTTTTCCTGATTGAAGGTATCTAGGAACAGTAGGGTTCTGATCGTTCACCACCATCAAGTTCCCGGAAGCAGGAACGATAGCGTTTAATCCAAAACGAATGGTTCTACCTATATCGAAAATTTCGTTTAGGTTCATCGTAAAACCCAAACCAACATAACTGTCGTCAGGGTTCTTAGTGTTCTCATTCTTAGGTGCGTTATTTTTTAATGTAGGATTCGCGTAAGTTCCTAAGAAAGACACTTCATGATAAGGACGGTTCGGGCGGAGAAGAGGTTGATAAGTAAACATCCCCTTTCCCATATTAGCAAAGCCGTCTCTGAAATTAAACCAAGCTCTTTTATACCACTTATCAGGAGGAGCACCTGCTTCAGTTTGAGGTTCAGTGTTGAGTAAAGGACCTTCTTGAGGAATAGGATTCCCATTCGCATCCTTAGGAACTTCTCCATTAGCTGCTGCTTCTTTCTCTTTTTCTTTTTGTTCCCATTGAGCGATGAACAAATCTGCTTCGTTCAATCTTCCCAAACCGGCAACGTTATAGAAAACTGCAGATGAGTTATTAACCGTAGCGGTAACTGCTCCCGCCATCCCGGCTGCACCCGCGTGAGCACCATAAATATCCCCGTAACTACCGGCAGTCAGCTCGGATGTGCCGACTCCTAATATCCCTAGGACTGCGAGGATAATTCTCGACCTGGAGATAATTTTTTGACTATAAGCTCTGTTTCGCATTTTCCTTCCTGCTTTGAACCAATTCCATAACTTACCCTAACCCATCTAGAATTGGCTGATCTCTTTATTACACATCAGTTATTTTTTAAAAATTTTCCGTATCTTAGCGGAAAGCCTAAAATTGTCCACTAAAATCAAAAAATGAGCCATTGGTCATTTTAATGCGTATATTGATAAAAATAGTTAAAATTGGAAGATAAGTATCGATTATTGTAAAAGAATGAACGCTACATATATTTTTGAGTTTTAAAGAAGGACCAAAAAACTCAGTTTAAGTGCCTAAACCGGCTTAGAAGACCGAGTCTTTTCAAAATATATCGAAATGATGTCAGCATAACGTAAATATCCCAAATATTTTCCATTCTCTTCCACCGGAATCTTATCCATCCCCCTATCTAAGAGGGTTTTGAAGGTATTCGCCAGGTTTGTATGGACGGAAATCGGAAGAATCGATGTATCAGCCACATCTTTCACAAGGATCAGGTTTTGGGTAAGATCTCTACCTTCTAAAAATAAGCGGCTTGTACGTAGGGAGATCATTCCGAAGTAGTTTCCATCTTCCTGCAAGACTATATAGTCGCTTGCGTTGATCTTAAGCGCTTCTTCTTCCAACTTAGAAAGAAGGGTAGAAGTTTTGACCTCCGCAATATTTCTAAGTTTGCCCCGAATATCTTGGATGAGGATACCTTCTAATAAGTCCCGATTCATATCCCAATCATGAGCTGGAGATTGGAAGCGAGTGTTCTTTTGGCTTTTGTACAAATTCAGTTTATGAGAGAGAACAAAAGTGATGATCGAAACAATCATCAAAGGGGGAAGAAGAGAATAACTTCCTATGATCTCGCAAATCATCACCATTCCTGCAATCGGAGCGCTTGCTATGCCCGCATAAAAAGCACCCATCCCGACTAGAACAAAAGATGCAACAGACACTTGGTAACCTAAGACTAAATTTGCAAATGTTCCAAGTGCTCCTCCTAACATTCCACCTATGAATAAGGAAGGTCCGAACATTCCTGCAGATCCCCCGGTTCCTATCGTAAATGAAGTGGTGATAATTTTTAAGAATGCGAGAAGTAAGAAAAAGAATATGATCTGCATATCTTGATCCAAATAAGAACTGTAATTTGGAAATTGAAAACTACCTTCTAAAACATCTTGTAATACACCGGCTCCAGTACCCAGAACTTCAGGTAAAAAATAACCTATGATCCCTACGGGAATTCCGCCTAATGCAGGCTTGATCCACGTGGGAAATTTCCAAGACTTGGACCATTCTTGCATGAATTGAAATACCTTAATAAGAAAGGCTCCATTCAAATAACAAACGATCCCTAAGAATAAATAGAAGATAAGCTCTTTATATTCTATAAATCCGATCTCAGGAACTTTGTAAACAGAACCGAATCCGTTAAAAGAAGAGTATGTTAAGAATGCGGTTACAGAAGAGATAATACAAGGAACCAATGTATCACTTTCTATATCTTCTCTGTACATCATTTCAACAGAGGTCAAGGCTCCACCTAGAGGAGCATGAAAGATAGCTCCAAGTCCTCCTGCAGTTCCTGCGAGTAATAATGTACGCCTCGCCCTTGCGCCTGCTTTGGTTATGTTAGCGACAAGCGAACCGAATCCTGCACCGATAAGAGAGATAGGGCCTTCTTTTCCTCCGCTTCCGCCGGATGATAATGTGAATATAGTCGCGATCGACTTGATCAGAGGGACTTTCGGATCTACTTTACCTTCTCTATTATGAAATGAATCTATTAATGAATCCGTTCCGGTTCCTGCAGAATCAGGAGAGAATTTCCAGATAATCCAGCCTGCAATCAGTCCTCCTAAAATAGGTAGAACCAAAAGAACCCATCTTCCTAAATAAATAGACGGGATCGGCTCCAAAGAAACGAAATATTCGCCCCCAGAATGTGTATTATGTAAACCGGATATTGATTCTAAGGAAATATATTCTGCCCAGGCAAGGGCTCTAGAAAAAAGGAGGGCCCCCAAACCGGAAACGATCCCGGTTAGGACGCAATACAAATATAAGGATCTTCTGCCCTTAATCGTGAAATAAGATGAAATAGGTCTTAGTCGGAATTTTGTTAAGATGTTTCCGAACATAAAGGATCCTTAAAATGATTTGGAAACCGAAATCTCCATGATCCGATTATGAGTATATGTATCTTGCCAACCGCCGACCATTCTATATAATCTAGGAATGATCAACAAACCGATGAACACAGGTGCTCCGGGAGAATCCAAAACATTTCCAGAAGCGGTAGGCTTTAAGAAGTAGGACTCAAGAGCGCTGTTCTTTTCCATAGTAGTGGTCGCATAATAATATCCAATCCCCGCCAGTAAAAGATCCAAACCTATATAACCAAACATACTTTTGATCCTATCCGAGCCTCCGTATACTGGAGATTTATAAGAATTATAAAAAACGGATGCAGCAGGTTGGATGAGAGCCAAAGACTCACTCCAAAAATAATTCTTACGATAAGGTTCGAACTTTGCCTCTTCCGAAACGTCAGCATAATTTGCAAGTCCACCAGTTAATTCTTTTTTAGTAAGTTCTTCTTGCAGAAAATTCCTAAAAACTTTTTCAGTTCCCTTTTTAGAAGATTCGATCCGGATTAAACTCATCTTATCTCTTTTAGCGAGTCCTAAAACGAATACATCCAATTGTAAGGGAGAATACCATTTAGTAGTATATCTAAATGCAAAACCTTTTGTGTTTTGGTTAGATAAAACTCTATCATACGTTAATCGATTTAACGCAGAAAGAAGCCTTGTATCATTTTCTCCAGGTTCACCTTCTAATTCAAAAACTTCCCCGGCGAAAATAGAGGAGAAGGAAGACAAAAGGAAAAATACGAATAAGGTCTTTAGGATTTTATGTTGAAAACTTTTTTTCATGTTCATTAAGAGATCCGATCCCCAAGCAGAAATCCGGCTAATAGCATGGATGCATTATAAGTGATATGTGCAGTTACTGGAACCCATATATTACCGGTTTTTAAATAAGAAATTCCGAATGAAAGCCCCACAAAGATCAGAAGGATCGGAGCCACATAAGATCCTCCGTTAAAATGTACCACTCCAAAAATAACAGAAGTGATAATTAGTCCGATGGAACCCAAGTTTTTTTCTTCAAAGTATTTTAATAAAAATCCTCTGAAGAAAAATTCCTCGAAAATTCCGGCTCCGAATGCAATCGCAAGCAATGTCCATCCTAAGAGCTTCCAATTCATGTAAAGATTTTTGGTTAGGATAATTTCCAGATAATTAGATTGGGGTTTGCCTATGATAAAAAAGATCAGGCTACTTGCAACATTCACAAAACAGAATGTAGCAAATCCAGTTGCGACACCTGCTAGTATATCTCTTCCATTTGCAGAATCGGTAAACTCGGCGGTTTCTATCCTAGAGATCTTTCGGATAAAAAAGTAAGAAGGAACTAAAAAACATAACCCCCAGATGATCCTATCCAAAGACAATAACCAAGGGCGTTTAGTTACTACAAATTCGGTATATTCTCTAACTGCTTTTTCAGCGGAAGCAGGTTCATTCCAAACAACTTCGGAAGGTACTGTGTTTACTACTTCCTTTGCTTTTGTAAAATTTTGTTTCGAAACTTTTAGCGATAAGGTACTCTCTACTTGGAATCGAGTAACCTTCATATAGGAATACATACCGATGAACAGTACGAAAACCTGGATCAGACCCATGAGCAGAACATCTCTGCCAGGCGCTAGTTTTTGATCTTCCTTTTCTAAATCCATTCCAAAGGGCCCTTCCAATCATTTATGGGGGATTTTTTGCGTCATTGTTTTTTTATAATCTGCCGACTAGAGAAAAGATATGCCTTCCTTCAAAAGACATCTCATAACTTTGTTAATCGCACTCATCCTAATCTCACTAAACGAGGTTCACGCGGTTTATGATCGCCTTCCCTTAAAAAGTTTAGAATATTCAGACACGAAGATCATCCGGGTCAGAGAAGAGATAAAATATAACCTTCAAATTTCAGTTTCCAACTTGGACCAAAAGGATCTGGTACATCTCAGATTCCTAGTCTACAAAGTTGGACCCAAAGATACTTTTTTTAAGATCATGGCCAGGACCGGAATGGACTTGGACACTCTTTCTTCCGTAAACGAGTTAGCTTCTCCCCAAGACATCTACCCTGGTATGGAACTTTTGATCCCGAACATGAGAGGTGTTTACGACTCGGAAGAACATTCTCCTGACGAATCCGGACGCAAAAAAGTCGCGGCCCGTTTTCGGATCTCCCCCAAATTCTTATACTATGATGACCTCAGAAAATCTTGGTTCGTTCCAGGAAGAGGATTACCTAAAGAAGAGAAAAACTTTTTTTATGGATTAGTATTCTCCGATCCGTTAGCAGAAGAAGGAAGACTGAGTTCCAAGTTCGGAAGAAGAAAAGACCCTTTTACTAAAAAGGATACTTTTCACGGCGGGATCGATCTAGCTGCGGAAGAAGGAACACCAGTCTATGCGTCTGCTGATGGAGAAGTTTCATTTTCAGGAGCAAGAGGCGGCTATGGAAGCCTAATCGTTTTGAAACATGGATTAGGTTACGAAACCAAGTACGGACATTTAAGTAAATTATTGGTAGCACCCGGTACAAAGGTCAAAAAAGGACAATTGATCGGAGAAGTCGGAATGAGCGGAAGAGCCACCGGATTTCATTTACATTTTGAAGTATTGAGAAATAGTTTGAGACAGAGGCCCATATTTAAGGGTCATGTCTAATGTTCTATCGATCTCTTTCTAATCCTGCTATTCGGATACTCATTCCTTCTGTTCTTTTATTCCTAATTTTCGGGATCTTTATTCTATTCGGCTGGACCAAAGTAGATCCTACTGATTACGACCCAGATGATATCATTCGCCAAGAAGAAAGAGATATATTATTTATCTCTAATGTAGTTAACGAAAAATCCCCAATAGAAAAACCGTACGGTCTTGCAGTCGATTCCAAGGGATCCATTTATACGGGTTCTTCCGATGGGAATATCTATAAAATCAAGACTGACGGACAAACGGAACTATTTGCTAAAACCTCCGGAAGGGTATTAGGAATTGTATTCGATGGAAAAGAAAATTTAGTCGCATGTGTTTCAGGACTAGGACTTGCATTTTACGATTCCAAGGGAAATGAGAATGTACTTCTCAGAGAAGATTCGGAAGGAAATCCATTAACCAATCTATTCGGTTTGGATATCGCTTCCGATGGAACGGTTTATTTTACTGAAGTTAGTCGAAAGTTTTCGTATGAAGATTCTTATTTAGAAGAATTGGAATCCAAACCGAACGGTAGAATTCTTTCTTATGATCCAAGAACCCAAGAAGTAAAAACGATCTTAGAAGATCTTTATCATCCAACTGGGATCAGTTTATCTTCTTCGGAAGAATTTTTGGTTTTTGGAGAAAAATATAGACATCGTGTTTCTCGTGTCTGGTTAAAAGGAAAGAAGGCAGGAAAGGATCAGTTTTTGATCGCACATCTTCCTGGAAGCCCCGCGCTGATCAGCTCGGACTCTCAGAGAAATTTTTGGATCGCGTTATCTTCTCCTAGGCATATTGCAATCGATAAGATACAAAACTTCCCACTTTTGAAAAAGGCGATTGCCGCACTTCCATTCTTCTTTCGGCCTTTAGAAGGAGAATTAGCATATATTCTTTCTATGAATGAAGAAGGGGATATTAGTCTTTCTTTAGTAGATAATACTTCGGATAAATTGGGATCCATTACTTCTGCTTTGCAGTACGGATCGGGAGTGTTGCTTGCAGGATTTTCTTCTCAGAAAGTTTGGAAGTGGAAGTTTGAAACTTTAGAAATGTTTTTCTAAAGTCCAAAAGCGCCCCGATTGGAGCGCCTTTTGTTAGGTCGGATTTACATTGCTCCTAATAATTCCCTGAACTTATCCAAGGAATATCGAGCGGCAAAGTCCCCGAATCTTTCGTTCGGACTTCCTTCTTTTTTCCAAACTTCGAATGCTTTCTCTAGTTGGACTGGAATGTCTGCAAATGGAACCTTTTTAGCAACATAGTCGCCTACTTTAGTTCCTTCCGGATTTCCTCCAAAGAATAAGGAATATTTTCCACCTGCTTGTTGGCCAACGATACCTATTTCCGCAGAATAAGGTCTTGCGCAACCATTAGGGCATCCAGTCATTCTCACGATAGGAGCTCTATCATTCAGGTCCAACTTATCGATCACTTTTTGGATGGATTCCAATAGTTGCGGGAAAGTCCTTTCAGATTCGGTCAATGCCAAACCGCAGGTAGGAAGTGCAGGACATGCAAGTGCACGATCATACAAAGGTTTAGGAGAAGCAGGATTAATATTATATTCTTTTAATTTAGATTCTAACTTCTCTTTATCTTCTTTTTTGATTCCCATCAAAACCAAATCCTGATCCGCAGTTACCTGCACGTTCAGTTTGAAACCGGAAATGATATCTTTCAAAGCAGTCTTTAACGGCTTTTCAGGAAAGTCCTTAATCCTTCCGGAAAGAGTATGGAATCCTAATGCAAGAGTTCCATCCGCTCTTTCTGTCCAACCGAGATAATTAGGAGTTTCCCATTTAGGAAGTTTACGATCGATATCGAATTTTGCACCTGATCTACGTTCTACTTCGGAACGGAACCATTCCACACCCTTCTCAGCTAAAACATATTTCAGACGAGCATGTTTACGGTTCGTACGATCTCCGAAATCTCTATGGGAAGTTACGATACCTTCCGCAACGGAGATCAGATCTTTTTCAGGGATCCAACCTAGTAAGTCAGCCGCTCTAGGATAAGTCTCAGGTTTATTGTGGGTCATTCCGAGCCCGCCGCCTGCGAAAGCGAAATAACCGTCTATCTTTCCGTTCGCATCCAACGTAGCGGCGAATCCCATATCGTTGGTGTAAAGATCGACAGAGTTATTACCTGCAAGAGTAACGGCTATTTTGAACTTTCTAGGGAGATAAGTGGTTCCATAGATCGGATCTGGTTCGTCCTCTTTATTAAGCTGACTTTCACCTAACCATAATTCGGCGTACGCGTTACTCTTATATTTAAAATGATCGGATAATAATTGAGCGATCGGATCCAATTGGCTAAGCTCTTTGTTTCCCCAAGGGTTTAATGCCTGAGTCACATTACGCACAACGTCACCACATGCTCCCATAGTGGAAAGATTCACCTTATGGACTGCTTGCATGATCGGTTTAAGATCTTTAAGAAGGATTGTGTGCATTTGGATGGACTGTCTAGTAGTTAAACGTAAAGCGCCACCGCCGAATTTATCGGCCAAATCGTCCCAGACCATGTATTGGTCAGAAGTAAGCCTTCCACCCGGGATCCTTCCACGGATCATAAAAGAGGTTGGGTTCTCTATAAATTCTCCGGCGTCGTCTTTCCTACGGTCCCTGTCCTTTTGCTGGTACATTCCGTGGAATTTGATCAATTGTTTGTCATCTTCCTCGAATCCATCTGCACCTGTTTCAATAGCAGTACCGATCTTTCCTCTTAGTCCCTTAGAGGCGGTTTTAATATGTTCGACTTCGCTAAGTTCTTTTTGTTCTGACATCGATCGTATTCGTCCTTTTGGATTAGCTTCCTATGATTTCGTATCCGTTGATAAGTATTTCTGTTTAAACTCGCTCAGCAAAAATTTGAGAGCGGTTTTCCTTTCTTCCGGATCACCTAATTTACGTTTGCTCAAATTACGGATTTCTAATAAATTTTCGAGTTCTTGATCATGATCCTTAGGAAGAATCTCTTCAAGAATGGTACGGATGGTCCCTGCAAGTCCAGCGAACCCGCCTTGAGTGGAAACCGCCACACGGATCGGTCCCCTATCAAAATATGCAGAAGAATAAAAATCACAAAGAGAAGGATCGTCCGCACAATTGATCCAAATCTTTTTTTGTTTTGCGTATTCAACTAAGTCTCGATTGGTCTGTCTATCGTTTGTAGCAGAATATACCAAATCGAAACCATCCAGATCGGAAACATTAACTTCTCTCGTTTCTATCTTTGCGTCTTTAATGGAAAAAAGTAAACGAACAGTTTCCGATTTGAATTCTTTAGAGATAACCGTGAGTGAGCAGCCAGTATCTTTCAAGTGTTGTAGTTTCTCGAGGGCCACATTTCCTCCGCCTACTACTAACACTTTCTTATTTTCTAATTTTATAAAAACCGGGAGAAGTTGGTTCATAGTTCTTCTCCTTGAGAAGCAAATCCTTGAATGTCTAGTTCAGGGTTTTCGCCGATCAAATGAACAACAGGACCAATATAAATAATTCCAGGTCCTGAACTTTGTTTGGATAAACCTTCTTCTATAATTTTACCCAAACTTGTTACGGTTGTCTTTTGATTTTTTAAACTGGCATTTTCCACCAGAGCTACCGGAAGAAGAGAAGAAGCTCCGTTATCGAGCAATTTTTTAGAGATCTGTACAATGGAAGAAGTTCCCATAAACAGAGCGATTGTTCCCTTGAACTCGGCAAACCATTTCCAATCGGTATCTTCTTGTAAAACAGTATGACCGTCCATGATCAGGACCTGTCTAGATAATCCTCTATGAGTTAGGGGAAACCCTGCACCGGAAGATCCGGCACTCAAAGCACTTACACCCGGAATGATCTCATATGGAATTTTATGTTTTCTTAAAGTGAGTAATTCTTCTCCGCCTCTACCGAATACGAAAGGATCTCCTCCTTTCAAGCGTACGACGGTTTTACCCTGGAGAGAATATCTTATGATCAGATCTTGGATCTCTTCCTGAGTTGCAGAGTGCTGCCCTGCCCTTTTACCAACATAATGGACAATGGAAGAAGAAGGAAAATATTCCAAAAAGGAAGAATCTAATAAAGCATCGTACAGAATTACTTCTGCTTTTTCTAATATTCTCAGGGCTTTTAAGGTCATTAGTTCCGGATTTCCGGGACCCGCTCCCACCAAATATACTTTTCCCACTTCGGTATTCATCAAATTAGATCAGTAGGCTCCTACGATCATCCCAGCACCAACTGTATTATTGGTACCTTCATCCACCAAAACGAAACTTCCCGTTCCACGATTTTCAGAATAAGGATCGAACGCGACAGGTTTGGCAGTTCTAATCTTGATCCTTCCGATCTCGTTCAATGCAAGTTGAGAAGATTCTAATTTTTCGTGAGTTTGGATATCTATCCTAAAGGAAATTTCCTTAACTGCGGACTTTACGGATCCTGTAGTTTGTCTTAAAAGATATTTATTTCCTGGAACCAAAGATTTGGCGTCCATCCAACAAAGTTCCGCTTCCAGATCTTGAGATACGGTTGGCTGGTGTTTATCAGTTACAATCATATCTCCACGGCTGATATCTATTTCATCTTCCAGAAGAATAGTAACAGACATTGGAGCAAAAGCTTCTTCAACTTCGCTTTCGTAAGTGTTGATAGATTTGATCTTAGAACGTAATCCGCTCGGAAGAACTACTATATCGTCTCCCTTTTTGAAAACGCCACTTCTAACCTGACCGGCATATCCTCTGTAATCATGATGATCTTCCGTTTGAGGACGGATCACATATTGAACCGGGAATCTAGGCTCGTGTTTAGTCTCATCCACTTCGATTTCCAGGTCTTCTAAGTAACCCAAAAGAGTTTTACCTTTCCACCATGTCATATTTGGAGAAGTATCTACAACATTGTCCCCGTTAAGAGCGGAAATTGGTATGAACTCCAACCCTTTAAAATCCAGATCGGAAGCAAAGTTTTTATAATCTTCTACGATCTCCTCAAAACGTTCTTTGGAAAAGTCCACCAAGTCCATCTTATTCACGCAGATAACTACATGAGGGATTTTTAATAAAGAAGCAATATAAGAATGTCTGTAAGTTTGTTCGATCACTCCCTTACGAGAATCAATCAGGATGATTGCGAGCTCGGAGTTAGAAGCACCGGTCACCATATTACGTGTGTATTGGATATGTCCCGGTGCGTCCGCAATGATGAACTTTCTTTTTGGAGTAGAGAAATACTTATAGGCCACATCGATTGTGATCCCTTGTTCTCTTTCTGCTTTAAGTCCGTCGGTAAGAAGAGCTAAATTGATCTGACCGTTTACTTGGCCTGTTTTTTCGATCGCCTCTAACTGATCTTGGAATACCGATTTGCTATCGTACAAAAGACGACCGATCAATGTGGATTTTCCGTCGTCTACACTTCCTGCAGTAATAAAACGTAATAAGTCCATCAGAAGTAACCGCCTCTTTTACGTTCTTCCATCGCAGCTTCGGAACGTTTATCGTCCAATCTAGATCCTCTTTCCGTAGTTCTAGAAGTTTGGATCTCACGAATAATATCATCTAAGGAATTTGCTTCAGACTCAACTGCGGCTGTACAAGTCATATCGCCGACTGTTCTAAAACGTACAGTTTTCTCTTCTACCTTATCGGAAGAATCTAAAGTAACAAATTCTGAAACAGGGAATACTACATTCTCTCTCCAGACGATCTGTCTTCTATGAGAAAAATATAATGAAGGAAGCGGGATATTTTCAGATTTAATGTATTCCCAAACATCCAGTTCGGTCCAGTTACTGATAGGGAAAACCCTTACGTTCTCTCCTACATGGATCTTTCCGTTATAAATATTCCAAAGTTCCGGTCTTTGTAGTTTAGGATCCCAACTTCCGAATTCGTCACGTACGGAGAATACTCTCTCTTTAGCACGGGCTTTTTCTTCGTCCCTTCTTGCACCGCCTATACAAGCGTCAAATTTGAATTCTTCGATAGTATCTAATAATGTAACCGTTTGGATCGCGTTCCTGCTTGGGAATTTCCCTTTTTCCTCTACAGCTTTTCCTTGGTCTATAGAATCCTGAACGTATCTAACGATCAGTTTTTCTCCGATACGATTCGCAAGATCATCACGAAATTGTAATGCTTCAGGAAAGT
Organism: Leptospira andrefontaineae; assembly: GCF_004770105.1. Lineage (NCBI taxonomy): Bacteria > Pseudomonadati > Spirochaetota > Leptospiria > Leptospirales > Leptospiraceae > Leptospira > Leptospira andrefontaineae. The sequence goes on from NZ_RQEY01000019.1 coordinate 320,387, forward strand.
TATGTCCGGTATCAATATGTACCAAAGGAAATGGGAATTTTCCAGGACGGAATGCTTTCAGTGCAAGATGGACTAAAGTGATCGAGTCCTTCCCCCCTGAAAATAAAAGCGCAGGTCTCTCGAATTGGGCGGCAACTTCCCTAAGTATATAAATGGATTCCGCCTCTAGTTGTTGGAGATGCGACAATCGAGTTCTAGTCGTCATACTTCTGATCCTTTTTTTCTTACCAGTTTTCCATCCACCCAATGCAGTCCGCATTCTTTCGTGGATTCATTCTCCCACCACCAACGGCCGGCTCTAAAATCTTCGCCTGCCATGATCGCTCTTGTACAAGGAGCGCATCCGATACTGGGATATCCTTTATCATGGAGAGGATTGTATGGAATATGTTTATCTTGGACGTACTGTTGTACGTTCTCCCAAGACCAATCCAGAATAGGATGGAATTTCAAAATATCCCTTCCAGTATCCAACTCCACTTTGGTCAAATTTTCTCTGGAACCGGATTGATCGTTACGAATTCCGGTAATCCAAATTTTAGCTCCCTCTAAAGCTCTGTTCAAAGGGACAACTTTGCGAATATGACAACATTCTTTTCTATTTTCTATAGAATCATAGAAGGAATCAGGGCCCTTCTCATTGATCAGATCTTCTACCGCTTGCGCATCCGGAAAGAATGTTTGGATACGTTTGCCATACATTCCATTCGTACGTTTATGAAGTTCGTAAGTTTCGGTGAATAACCTACCTGTATCCAAAGTAAAGATACGAATTTCCAAATTTTGGGAATAAATTGCGTGAGTGATTACCTGATCTTCCAAACCGAAGCTGGTCGAGAACACTGCTTGCCCCGGAAATTCTTGGGAGATTTTTGCCAAAGAATCTTCTAAGCTCAGACCTTTTAATTTTGCTTCCAGATCGGATGGACTCATCGAAATCGAACCTTTTTATATTGGACTCGCCCAAATTGAGGCTGACCAATATAATGTACCAAAGTTTTATATATTGGACTATTTGTAAAGTATAGTTGATGCTATATTACAAGGTTCCCACTGGAACCGGTACAGAATAGAGAATTTTTATAGAATATAGAAATTCTCCGATTTACTTTGAGAATCTTAGATCTCTGCCGAATTTACTGCCTATTCTATTTTTCACTAAATGTTGTTTTCGGTTATGTCGCTAAATTTTTGAATGCATGTAGTAGATCTGATTAAGTTAGAATTTGATTTTAGAATAATTTATTTCTAAATCCTCGGAACTTTTTATACGCCAGCTACACAATCTTTCAAAAAACAAAAAACTTAACCATCTATTTACAAAGAACGTCTAACTCCTCGTATTCGATTGAGAATGGATCATCCAAATTTTTTTATAGGACTCGTTCAATTTAAAATTTAGAAGAACGAATTAGAATCGATCTTAATCACAACTGAACATCGGTCTAATATTCATTTTTTATAACTTTCTTTTTAGTCATTGAGAATGTATGATATATTTGGTGTAATTGACGAATTACATATCCTTAGGAATTTTGGATAAAGATGGGAACTATAAATAAAAAAAATATACTAGAGATGTTCTCCCGTTATTCTGTCTGGGTTCTGCCTGCAATAATACTAATTTCGGACATCATTGTCAGAGATGAGATATTACCTACTTTCAAACCCTTACAGTGGGCGTTTTATTTTCTCTCATTTATCTATTCAATAATTCTATATTCTGCAGCGATCATTCTTCTCAGAATACTCTACCAACAAAAATCTAAGATAGCATACTATATCGTATTCTCTCTGATCTTATCTTTTTATGTAGGAACATTATTAGGTTCTTACGGATACTATGCGTATACCGGGATTATGCCTAACTTCTTTGTGTTCTCTTTTATATTCCACGAACCGTTGAACAGTTGGACAATCGTGGAAGGCGGATTTACTAAATCCTCTTTAGTTTTCGGACTTTTAGCCTTTATAGTATTAGGAGTTTCTCTTTGGTTCACGGCAACCAAGGAACCTCTGAAATACAAATTCCAAATACCTGTACGGATCGGAGTAGTGATCGTATTTTTAGCGATTAGTGGTTTCTTACATAATAATACAAGATTTAACGATCAAGTATATGTCTCCGATACCAATACAATCGCATTCGTTTGGAGAAACTTATACAACCACCTAACAGGAGATAGTTTAGGATCTGCCGGGTTACAATCCAGGAATAAACCTAGACTTCCTCAAATAGGTTCTAATCCTAAATTCAATGTTCTATTTGTAGTAACAGAAAGTTTAAGAAAAGGAAGTTTAGGGGTATATGGTTACGAAAGAAATACCACTCCTTTCATGTCCAAATTCGCTCAAACAGCGGATCGCAGCCAATACTTCTTATTTAAAAAGGCTTATTCAAATTCCAGTTCTACTCTTCTTTCTTTTCCAAGTATATTAACTGGTGTCTCTCCTTCACAACCCGTTCCGATGACTCATACTTATCCTTTGTTCTGGGAGTATGGAAAATCCGCAGGACTTTCTACATTCTATATCACTAGCCATAACCTACAGTGGAATAACTTTGAAGGATTTTTCAAAAACTCAGGGGTCGATTTCCTTTGGGATAAAGAAAGAAGTGGCTTAAAAGTATTCAACGATATCGGTATCGACGATAGAGAGACCGTAAAAGAATTTAAAAGATATCTTACCGAATTTAAAACCTCAGGCAAAAGATTCGCCGGAGTTTTGCACTTCAATACGAATCATTTTCCATACATAGTGCCTGAAGAATCCAAGTTCTTTCCAGTAGATTCAGTTCCGGATCAGTATGATAACTCTGTTCGTCATATGGATAGTCTTCTGGAAGAAGTATATGCCTATCTCAAAAAAGAAGGTTTCTTAGAAAATACTGTAGTGATCTTTACCTCAGATCATGGTGAATCTCTTTTCGAGCACGATTATCTAGGACATATAGATAGCAATTACGTGGAAACAGTTGCTATCCCGATGTTGTTATACATTCCGAATTCTCTAAAAGAATCAGTAAACTTACAAGCTCTTAGAAGGAACACAGATAGGCCAGTTGCAAACACGGATCTAATTCCTACGTTCATAGATATTTTAAATCTGGAAAATAATTCCGCGATTAAAAAATATTCTGCAAATCTGGAAGGTAAATCTTTGCTCAAAGATATTTACGGAGATCGCAGGATCATCATAACCAATAATAACGAGATATCTTTATACAAAGTTGGGATCAGTTATATTAAGGGAAATTATCATTATATAATGAATCTGAACTCTAATCCTTCCAAAGAACGTCTATTTGATCTTTCTAAAGATCCGAAAGAGTTAAAAGATCTTTGGGCAGAAGTAAGTGAAGAGAGTAAGATCCATTTCAGAGAAGTAGTAAAAGACTGCAGTATTTGTGTGGAATTATTCACATCCCAAGGTTTAGAGTATCTGACTTCGGAAGAAGATCTGGAAACTGCTGAGCTAAAAAGAAGTTCTACTAAACCTGCTGCTTTTTAATTAAACCTTAGATCTTTCGGAAGATGATTTAAATCCTTCCCAAAACTTTTCTAATTCTTCTTTATTTTCCGGTTTGGTATGCCAACGTCTATGCAGCCAGAAATAGTCTCCAGGGTGTTTGTAGACTTCTTCTTCCAAACGTTTTACCCACTTGTAAGTAAATTCTCTCTCCCATAATTCCGGGTCCTTTCTAGGATCCAGATCTGGTCTTTCGAATTCTTCTACATGAAAATATAATTTTCCAGTCTCATCGTACCAACTGCTGCAGAATAAGATGGGAACATCAGTCATTCTAGAAAATGTTGCAGGGCCCAAGAAAGTAGAAGCCATATTCCCTAAAAAAGGAAAGAACGATCCTGTTTTTCCTGCGTCCTGATCTGAGATAAAAGCGACTAACTTTCCTTGTTTCAATAAAGTCAGTGCCTTTCTTGGACTTTCATCCGTGTAGACTAATTTAATTCTTTGAGAAGCTCTGTTCTTTTCGATCCAAGCGTTTGACCAAGGATTGGATTGTCTTTTTGCAAATACATACAGATCATTTTTAGGAGCTGTATAACAAATGGAAACCCCCATGGTCTCCCAGTTACCCAAATGACCTAAAACTAAGATCCCACCCTTTTCAAATAATCGAGTATGAGTTTCTTTATCCGGTAAGAAGGTCACCCATTTATCTATGAATTTTTTATTCATTCTGGGTTCTTCACAGAACTCATTAGCCATATGAGAAAGATTTCTGAGATTATGAAAAATGTATTCTTGGATCTCAGATTCGGATATTTTTGGAAATGCAGTTCGTATATGTCTTTCGATCCTCTTTTTAGTGGCACCTGTCGTTTTGGCCAGGAATCGAATGATACTAAATAGGATCTTTCCCCTAAGAACATAAGGGAAAATAGAAAGGATACCTACCAATATTCTTGCGGATACGTACTGTAGGAATTTTTTGACTTTTTGTCTTTCGCTTCTTGGTTTAGGATTCACCATAACATCAATCCCGCGTTTAAAAACAATTCCAGGATCACACGACTTATTCTTAAATTTAGGACCTTCTCCAAATCTAAAAATAAAAAAAACGAATCGATTGAATACTTAAAAAGAAAAAGAAACCATGGTCGGGTCTAATTTCTCAGGACTTTGTCCGACAGAATAAAAAGGACGATATATGCCCTTCCAATTTTTAACAAATAGAGTCGTAAGACCTAAAAGAGCCTCCGGGATCCTAGTTTTAGTTCTGTTCTCATCTATATTCGTCTTCTCGAGTGGAAATGGATTCGCTGCTCCTAAAACCGACGGTTTTAAATTTCCCCAAGACCATTTTTTCCATAAAGGATACAGAGTAGAATGGTGCTATTTTATTGGTATCTTAGATACGGAAGAAGGTAAAGAATTAGGATATGAGCTGAGCTTCTTCCGAGCGTACCTTGGACCTAAAGTCGCATTGTATCCTGTCCACTTTGCTATCTCTGATCTGGATGACGAAAAACATAAGATCTCCCAAACGATCGAAAGAGAATTAGGCGGAGTCGCCGGCCAAGACAAGAGCAATTTATGGAGCGGCGATTATCGTATGGAAGTCACAGGGCCGGCAGATTTTAGGATCTCAGCGTTTCCTAGAACTGACTCAGGCTTTGGTTTAGAATTAGAGTTAAGTACCAAAGCAAAGAATATTCTTACTCATGGGAAAAACGGAAAATCACTTAAGAGCAGAAAGAATCCTAAATTTTTCTCCTATTATTACAGCATTCCTCGGTTAGAAACCAAAGGTTCACTTTATCTAGAAGGAAAAGAATATCATGTTAAATCCGGCACAAGTTGGATGGACCATGAATGGAGCAGTCCAGAGGGAACCGAGGCAGCTTTCGATCTTTCTTCCAAGGACATTTCCTGGGACTGGATCTGTATCCAAATGGAAGACGGTTCCGATATAATGGCCTTCAATTTCAAGAACAGATCGGGAGATGTGGAAACATTCGGGACCTATCGTTCTCCTGACGGAAAAGTAATCTCCTTAGAAAATGAAAACGATCTGAAATTTGTTCCGGAAGACAAAACCTGGAAAAGCGACCAAACTGGGAATTCTTACAAATTGCGATGGAAATTAATTTCCGAACGATTTAATCTGAATATCTCGCCCAAATTCGAGGAGCAGGAGTTCGACGCAAGATCTAGCACTGGACTAATTTATTGGGAAGGTGCGGTTAAAGTCGGCGGAGATATAGAAGGAAAATCCGTAAAAGGAAAAGGTTATCTGGAACTAAAACCTTTCCGTTAATTGCCGATCTAGGCCGGAGAAAAAACCTTTATCCCTGGCAAACGGTATGGAAAATTGTTCGATGCCCGAGGCGGGTCGCGACTTTTAACGGACTTTAATCCGAATGAGAAATTATTTTTTAAAAAGGATCTTTCTGATCGTTCCCACAATCCTCGGAATTACTTTCCTGGTATTTATTTTATCCCATTTGGCTCCGGGTGGACCCTTAGAAAGAGAGATCGCAAAGTTAAGAGGATATGGCAACGAAGATGGTGCCAGATCTTCCTTAATTAATAACGAAGAAATAGAGATCCTAAAACAAAAACTACGTTTGGACAAACCACTTCCGGTTGCTTACTTGTACTGGCTTTGGGATGTGGCAAGTTTGGATCTCGGAGAATCTAGATTACATTCTCGTCCAGTAAACGAACTCATCTTCGAAAAGATACCGGTCTCCCTTACATTCGGACTTTCCGGATTTTTACTTTCTTATTTAATCTGCATTCCATTAGGAATTCGTAAAGCGATCCAAAGTGGGCAGGCATTCGATAGTGGAACTAGTATCATCATTCTGATTGCGTACTCGATTCCTGTATTTGCACTTTCCATGTTGCTATTATATTTATTTTCCTCCGGAGAAGTGTTTTCCGTATTTCCTCTAGGCCATGAATATTCTGACAATTACGATGACTTGGATTTTTTTGAAAAGATCATAGATAGAGCAGAGCATATGTTCTTACCGGTACTTTGTTATGTTTCCGGATCTTTTGCGATGCTGACTCTTTTAATGAAAAATTCTCTTTTAGACCAGATCTCCAAAGAGTACGTGAGAACTGCGATCTCCAAAGGTTTATCTTTTAAAGATGCAATTTATAAACATGCTTTCAGAAACAGTCTAATCCCGATCGCCACAGGATTCGGTTCTAATTTAAGTTTGGTATTAGCGGGATCCTTGATCATCGAGCTGGTATTCAGTATAGATGGAATTGGATTACTCGGTTTCCAAGCAGTCACTGAAAGAGACACCAACCTGATGATGGGATTACTACTAATCCAGAGTTTTCTTTCTCTGATCGGAAATATCCTCTCCGATCTATGTTATGTTATCATCGACCCTAGGATCAATTTCGAAGCATGAACTCTTTAGCCAAAAGAAGATTCGAAAAATTCAGATCCAATACAAAAGCTTGGATCTCTCTCTGGATTTTGGGGACTTCTTATATCATTTCCTTATTCGCACCAATAGTTGCAAATAATCAACCTTGGATTGTTTCTTATGATGATTCTTGGAAATTCCCAATCTTCTTCCGTTATACTGATAAGGATTTCGGTGGATCCGAATATTCTCCTATAAATTATAAAAAACTAAAATTGAGAGAAGATTTCGAAGACGACGATGATAATTGGATCTTGTTCCCTCCAGTTCCATACGGATATAACGAAGACAATTTAGAAACGATTGAAGATGACGAAAATCCTCCTTCCTCCCCTAGCCTAAAACATTGGCTTGGAACTGATGATAGAGGAAGAGATGTATTCACTCGGATCTTTTATGCGTACAGAAACTCCATGAGTTTCGGACTCATACTAGTAATTATAGAATTCCTATTTGGAACCATCATAGGTGGGATCCAAGGATATTACGGAAAAAGGACTGATATCATATTACAAAGGATCATCGAAATTTTATCTGCTATTCCTTTCTTATATTTGATACTGATCATGGGTTCCTTTTTCGGCCGAGGATTTATAGTGTTGGGGATCACTTATTCCGCATTAAGCTGGATAGGGATCAGCATGTATATGAGAGGTGAATTCTATAGGGCCAAGGCTCTTACTTATGTGGATGCAGCTAAAGCATTAGGCGCTAGTTCTTGGAGTATAATGAAAAATCATATTCTCCCTAATGCGATCACTCCACTTGTGACCTTCTTACCTTTTGCACTTATCAGTTCGATCTCCATCTTGAGTGCTCTGGACTTTTTAGGTTATGGAATTCCGGCACCAAATCCTTCTTGGGGAGAAATGATCAGCCAAGGAAGAGATAATCTGAGAGCTTGGTGGTTGATCGCATTTCCTTCTTTGTCTTTGGCGGCCACTATTCTTCTTTCTTCTTTTATAGGAGAAGGGATACGTGATTCTTTTGATTCTAAGGAGAAGGTAACGTACGAATGAATTCGGAAGCTATTCTCCAAGTATCTAATTTAAATCTAGAACTTTTCAAAGAAGGAAGGTTCGTACCATTATTAGAAGATATCAATTTCGAGATCCGTAAAGGAGAAGTTCTTGCACTCGTAGGGGAATCAGGTTGTGGAAAATCTGTATGCGCTGCTGCGATCACAAAATTACTTTCTCATGAATCGTTTAGATATGCGAATGGAAAGGTCTTATTCCAAGGAACGGACCTTCTTCAAACAGACTCTGAAACTTTAAGAAAGATCCGAGGAAAAAAAATCTCATACGTATTCCAAGAACCCTTCTCAGCTTTAAATCCTTTAAGCAAAATAAAAGACCAAATGACAGAAGGATTTTTAGAACACGGGCTTGGGACCCGTAAAGAAGCGGAAGATAAGGCCGAATATCTTCTTGGAGCAGTAGGAATTACCGACATAAAATTAAGGATGAATTGTTATCCTCATCAGTTGAGCGGAGGGATCTTGCAAAGAGTTGGGATCGGAATGGCATTGATGTGTGATCCGGAACTTCTGATCGCAGATGAACCTACTTCTGCTTTAGACGTTACGGTCCAGGCCCAATTGGTGGAACTCCTACTAAGACTCAAAGAAAAAATGAACTTATCCGTATTATTCATCTCTCATGATTTCGGTTTGGTCAGCCATATCGCAGACCGGATCTGTGTATTATACGCAGGAAGAATTGCAGAGCTTGGAACAGTGGACCAAGTTTTGGATGAACCAAACCATCCTTATACAAAAGATCTTCTGGATTCTTTACCTTCTCATTTTTCCCAAACTGGAGTTTTTAAACCGATAGAAGGAAGATTACCTTCTCCAGGAAATTATCCTAAAGGTTGTCATTATTCAGACAGATGTGATTTTGTATTTTCTCACTGTAATACTGTAAAACCTATATTAAAAAGTACGAATGGATCCGGACATCTCTCAGCATGCTTCTTAAATGAGAAGACGGAGCTTGCAGGATGAAACTTTTAGAGATCAAAGACCTGAATGTAAGCTACGGAAAAGACGGCTTTTTTGGTGGAAGAAAATCAGTAATCAAAGCGGTAGAAAATGTAAATTTAGAAATGGAAGAAGGAGAAACCTTTAGCCTAGTAGGAGAATCCGGCTGCGGAAAATCCACACTAGGCAGAGCAATACTCAGACTTCTAAAATCGGATTCTGGGTCTATATTCTTCAAAGGAAAGGAAATCATAGATCTAAAAGAAAAAGAATTTTTACCTCTCCGAAAACAGATCCAAATCGTATTCCAAGATCCTTATTCTTCCCTAAACCCAAGAAGAAATATTAAAGATATTTTAACTGAAGGTTTGTTTATCCACGAAAATTATACGGACGAACAAGCGGAAAAGGAGGCAGCCGATATTTTGGAAAAAGTAGGGCTTTCTCCCGAAATCCTAAATAGATATCCTCATGAATTCTCAGGGGGGCAAAGACAAAGAATAGCGATCGCAAGAGCTCTTATCCTAAAACCTGAATTTATACTTTTTGATGAAGCAGTTTCCGCTCTAGATGTTTCCAACCAAGCTCAGGTACTTCTTCTATTACAAAAATTGAAAGCGGATTTTGGTCTTTCCTATCTTTTTATCTCTCATGATCTGGGGATCGTAAAATCTATCTCGGATAAGATCGCAGTCATGTATTTGGGAAAGATCGTAGAAATAGGCACCAAGTCCCAAATTGCAGAAAGACCTTCTCATCCTTATACGAAAGCATTATTCGGAGCAGTATTCGAAGTTGAAAATCGAAAGATCCGAAAAACTCCTCTACAAGGAGAAGTGCCAAGTATATTAAAAAAACCGAAAGGTTGCCATTTCCATACTCGATGCCCTATCGCAAAAGAGATCTGTTCCGAAACTATTCCGGAATGGAAAGATCTAGGCGAAGGTCATAAGTCCTATTGTCATTTTCCGGACGGAAAATAAAATGCGCTCCTGGGATGTACTCAATCGGTATTTAGAAGAAAATAAGATCCGCTATATCTCCGCTCTCGGATTTTTCGTATTATTATTCATACTGATCGTCTATATTCCTTTCGTTCAAAGAAAGGACGTTTATAAAGAATTTATATTAGATCGTCTACGAAGTTCGACCGACTTGGACATCAAAGTTGCGGATTCGGATCTATATCTTCTTCCTTTTCCCGGAATCGAACTGAATCAAATTGAGATCCGAAAAGATAATGTACTGATCGCAGTCAGCGATAAAGTAGATATAGATATATCTTGGTTCGGCTTAATCAAAAGAATGATAGAGATCAGAGATATTTCTATCAATGGTGGATCTCTTCATCTAGAAAGGAGGAAGGATGGATCTTTCGATATAGTAGAATATTTGAATGGAAAGAAGAAGGAGACAGAACAGAAGAGCAACGTAAAAGAACTTCTGGATGATGTAAATTCCAAGATCGGATTCTCCACTGAAGACTTTTTAGCAGTCAGTTTAAAGAATATCGAAATAGATAATTTCACTTTAGTATATAACGAACAAAATCACGAAAAAAAATATATAGTATATTTCAAAAAGTCCCAAGTTTCCGTTTCTTTCTATGGAAAGGATGTGGATCTTTTATTCCAAGGAAGAATAGACGATCAACCTATCGATCTGGAAATGACAGGCGGCCTGCAAAACTTCCCAATCAATTGGGAAAAATTACAATTCAGTGCAATCTTAAAAACGGAAGAACTCTCTCTTTCATTACTTAGAGAAATATTTAATATTTTTCCAGCAGGGGACTTCTCCAAAACAAAACTTTCCGGAAGAACGGAAGTCGTAAAAGAAGAAGGTACCATCTTCAAATTCAAAGTCCGAAATCAAGTTAAGGATCTTGCATATAAAGGAGGACTTCCTTTTGGGAATATCAGATTGAACGTGGACTTCGATCTGGATTTGATCAATAAAAAGGTAGCCTTTCCTTTTATAGAAGCCGTTTGGGAAGGGGTGGCAAAAGCCACAGCAAAAGGAAGCGTAAACTGGAAGAACAGAAGTTTAGGTCAGTTCGATATCAAAGCAGATTACGGAGACTATCATAATCTTTTAAAATTAGGAAAACTATTCCATGTAAGAGAAGATCTTTTTGATCCGAATTCTCCTCCCGGTATCTTCTATTTTACCGGGGAATTAAATAATATTTTCGCATTCAAACATAGATTCGCTCATATAAAAATGGAAGCCAAGTATGTGGATCCGCTTCTTTCTATTCCGAATTTTCATGCGTATATCTATAACGGAGAAATATTAGGAAAAGCCAAAATATATCCGGATATACCAAAGATAGAAGTAGAGGGAGATGCGCATAGACTCCAAGTAGATAAGGTCCTTCTCCCATATTTATCCGAGAAAATTATGGAAGGTGAACTTTCTAGTTGGTTCTCTTTCGAAACCCAGATCAGAAATCATTCCAGAGATTCCGTGACCGAACTTTTTGCAAACATGAAAGGGATCGGAAATATCACGATCAAAAACGGTGAGCTAGTCGGTTATGCAAACTTTATGGTGCCGGTCTTAAATACTCTTGGTAAAATTATCGCATTCAAAGGTGTAGACGGACGAGAGTTAAAATTTGAGACCCTTAGATCGGATGTAAAAATTTCAGGCAATGAGATGTACTTTCCTAATATGAAACTGGAAATTGCGGATAGCGGAATGGATGTGGATGGAAAAGGCACTGTCGGTTTCGATCAAAAAATCGATATGAGACTACATCTTCGTCTAGGCGGAAAAATTATCGGGAAAGGGTTACAAATCCCAATCATTTACGCAGGAACTTTCGGAAAAAGTATACCTTATGTAGATCCAATTTGGCTCGGAAGTGTATATACCGGTATGACACTTCTCGGCCCTTATCTGATTGTTGTCGGCGGACCTTACGCGGGAGGGGTCGCAGGGTCCGTAATTGGAGAATATGTCCGAGATCTTTGGGACGGTGTTACCGGTCTATTCGGTGGAAGTAGTTCAGACTCGGACAAAAAACAAAAAGAGAAATAAATTAGTACTCTTTTCTTTCCAACTCTTCCTTAGTTGGAAATACCAAATTCTGATTCATCAATTCATGACTTAGATTCAAGAATGCTCTTGCTTTATTAAAATGAGAATCACAGATCCGGGCTTCCGTATCACAAAGGTTTACTTCTTCCCTTGGACCCTTTGCGGAATATTTTAAGTTACGATTTCCATCCACAAAATGGATATAGAATAGATCGGACTCGATCCAACCGATCAAATTTCCATAGGCAAAGTACGCAGACTCTGTCTTTTTAGGAGCAAGCAAATTCCTTCCCATAGCAGAAAAGTAAGCTTCTTTACCAACAAGACCCAAGATCGTAGGAATAACATCCAATTGAGAAGCATCTCTATCATCTATAGCAGGTAGAATTTTCCCCGGGGAATATATTAAAAACGGAATATTCCTATCTTCGTAATAATCCAAATAACGATGGTGAGTATGATCCGCTACAAATACAAAAATCGTATTATCAAAATACTTGGATTTTTCCGCTCGGTCCATAAAATCCTTAAGAGCCCAATCCGCATAGTGATACACGTTTAGATATTCGAAGTCTCTCTCATCATCTTTAAAGATCCTGAATTTAGGATCTGGAGCCCGGTACGGATAATGTGTGGATAAGGTAAGAGAAACTCCTAAAAAAGGTTTTTTTGATTCTGAAATTTTTTCGTGCAGCACCTGAAGCACATCTGCATCATCATATCCCCAAGCTCCTATCTTAAATCGATTCAACTTAGCGATCTCTTTTTCGCCTAAAACAGAATCAAATCCCCAATGAGGCATTAAAGTTGCTTTATTATCAAAACTTAAATCTCCACCGGTTACGAAGAATGTATCGTATCCTAAACCTTTGAAAATATTTCCTATCCCGGAAAAATTGCCTAGTACTTGGTGAGTTCGAACAACCGTCAGTCCCGGTCTATCAGGCAATCCGGTAAGAATGGACATCATACCATTAGTAGTTCTTCCACCTGAGGCAAAAAATCTGGTATAAAATCTTCCTTTTCGTAACAGTTTATTAAAATTAGGAGTGAGTTCTTTTCCGAATACTTTTCCATCACTGATCGGATCTATAAATTTTCCGGTCCAATTTTCCAGAAGGATCAAAACTATATTCGGGGGTTTCCCGTTGTTTGTTTGTTTCTGTTTTCTTAATAAAGGATATTTTTTTCCGATAAAATCAGCACCTTCATAAGAGATCTCTTCTCTAACTATACGAACAGATTCTTTGGTTTCTAATTTTAAATAATTCGGAATGGATTGGCTTTTTAAATCCATGATGGAAGTAAATACACCATTCAATGCAATATTGTTTACGAAAGAATGTCCGGAAACGATTGCATTACTCGCTCTCAAAGGAGTCTCTTGAACACCTCCTCGGATCGCGAAAACAACGAGTACTAAAACTACAAAAGAAAGAATAGAGTCCCTTTTCCAAGATTCAGGTTCATGTTTGTAAGGATTAAATTTTAAGAATAGATAAGTAGATAAAGGTAAGAATACCAAAACTAAAAGGGAAGCCACCACAGCTAAGAAAGGATTCTGTTCAAAGGCGGATCTTAAGATCACACCCATATCCTTTCCAATGAATACGAAACCTTCATAACCTATATGTTTATTCGCATTTTCGAAATAAACTATATCAGCTATCAAATGTGAAAGCATCCAAACGCTGATCACGATCGGAAAGTATCCCCAGAAAAAGTTGAAAAACTTAAATCGATTTATATAAGGAAGACAAGAAAGAAAAGCAAACGGTCCTAAGATCATTCCGATCACGGAAATATCGAACCTAAGTCCTACCAAGATTGCCCACAAAACATCCTTGGTTTCCGCACCTTCTAATCTATAGGAATACACCCAAAGAAAAGCTGCTTTATAAAGAATTAGAATTAGAACAAAGTAGATGGCATATCCGCCGATCAATTTAAGATTGGTTGGTAAACGTTTCATCTTTTCCAATTGATTAGAATTTTAGAGAGCCTGTCGGGCAAGACAAAAAAGAGAGATACGGCTACCAACCAAAGTCTTATTTAGTCTAGGTCCAAACCTTCTAATCTTAAAACTTCCAGAGCGTTACTGGACTGTACTATACCGGATCTGATCTTATAATCGAAAGTCATCTTGCCGTTCTCAATTTCTTCCCTGAAGTGAAACAAAGAAAGTTCGGGTAAGTCCGCCAATTCAAGATCATGAGTTGTAATAATTCCGAACACACCGTACTGTCTTAATTTTTTCAATATTCCTTTGCAGGCAATTGTTCTTTCTCTTGAATTCGTGCCTTTTAGGATCTCGTCCAATAGCACTAACCTACCTTTCTGAGAATTTTTAATATCTTGTAATATTCTTCCCAGACGTCTGACTTCCGCATAAAAGAATGAGATACCCTCCTCTACAGAGTCTTCATTTCGGATACTGGAATGTACGTCTAAGATAGGAGTTATAAATTCGGAAGCGGGTACTGGTCCTCCAGCCATTGCAAATATTCCTGAAATTCCCAATGCTCTTAAGTAAGTGGTCTTTCCAGACATATTCGATCCGGTTAAAAGAAGAAGTTTTCCTGGTTGCATAGGTTCCAGATCGTTCGCTACTCTTTTGTCGGAAGGAATTAACGGATGTACAAGATTTTTTGCATGAATCGTTGTATTTGATTTTTCTAATATAGGAAAAGTAAATTCCGGCTCTATCCAGCTTAGATTCGCAAGTGGGAGCAAAGAATCCAGCTCGGCAAGATCCGACATGGATGCCTTTAGAGAAGTGCCGTTTTTATTCCACCAAGAAGTATACCTTCTCCAAATCCAAAGATCGAAAAAGAACAAAATATTCAATAATGCGTGAGCTAAAGGAGACTGAGTATAAGCGGCTAAATTGGAAATTTTAAGAAATTGTTTCCAAGAGTTTTTGAGTTCTTTCTGATTCCAATTGGAAAGAAAAATTTCTCCCTTTGTTCCGGAAAGATTAGAAGAACGAATATATAGTAAAAGTTTTCCTAATTCCTCCAATGTTTCCGAATCTTCTGCGATTGGCTGGAGCATCTTTAAGGATCTATTTCGATAAGATCCGAAAAATGCAGAATGAAGAATGAAGATCCCGAATCCCCAGGTTTGTCCGAATAAAAAACTTCCTAATACTAAAATCCAAACAAGAGCGAGCCAAACTGGAAATAAAACTCTGAGCGCTCCAGCCACTTTTCCAAAAGAAGATTTCCAAAAATCATTTGGCTCTTCTTCAAATAAATTGAACGGAAAATCTGTCTTATTCTTTTCGGAACGTTCCGGTTGAAGACTACCGATCTTAGGAATATAAGAAGGAAGTTTTTCATCTTCTCCCTCTCTTCTTGCCGGAAAGGAAGCTTCATACAATCTAAACTGCCTGAGCAACTTTTGGAGTACTTTTGCTCTTTTAGAAAGACCGATAACTACAGTTTGTCTCGCCATTACCTTTGATTCTTCGGGAGTTTCCAAGAAATATTCTAAAAACTTGGAAGTTCCTTTTTGTATGACAGTGGTGTCTATTCTGGAAAAGATCCCCTTCTCTCCCAAAAAATCCAAATCCTTTGTCCAAGGCGGAAGGCCGGTCTCTAATACAAGATTCTTATAATATTCTCTTTTAGACTTTGGATAATGTTTTCCATCCAATTGGATTCTGGAGATCTGAGCTGTTATGAAATCTGACCAAACATTTAACCTTCTAATCTTCTCCCTTCTCTTTTGATACGCGGATAATAAACGATAGAAGACTGCTAAAATGAGAATGGAAGGTAAATAGTATAGATCAGAGACAGTTCGAAGAAGATAAACTCCAACAATCCAAACGATAAAAAATAAGAAGGAAAGTATTCTGAAAGTGGATAATAGGGAAAGAGCGGATTCTTCCTTTTGGATGATCCTGCCAAGGCGGGAAATTTCGGATCCAAGTCGACGGACCCTGTTTAGGGCGTTCATACCGCTAAAGTAACGTTCTCGTAGTTTTCGGTCTCTCTTTTGTATATTTCATGGTCCAAAAGACGGACCAAGGAACCAACATCTTGCATCAACCATTTGGAAACCGTTTTACCTTTTTCGCGGCCCAAAATTTTGTCCACGTAGACGTAACCGAATAGATCTGTACCGTACTCGTATACGACGAATCTTCCCGATCTTTTGCCGGTCCTATTTTCCAGACGGATCTGCATTTTACCGAATTTACTCCGCACTTTCTTTTCGTACAAGAAAAAAAATATCTCAAGTATTTTTGCAAAGTCCCGAAGTACAGTTTGGGAGAAAGCTTCCTTTCCAAGGATGGAAAACCGGAACTTTCTCCCTTTTTTCCCAAATGGGGTCGCACGGAGGCGATTTATGATATATCCCGAAATGGATCCGGATCTACGGAGTTCCTTCGCAAAAATCGGAAAAACCTTTGCTAATCTTACAAACGACACTGCCTTACCCGAATTCGGTTTAAAAGCGGGGAATTTGCTGGATCGAAAACAAATGAAAATTTTAATCGAGATCCGAAAAAGAAGAATCAATTCCAAACAATGGAATAGCTTCCAAAAAGATTAAAACCCAAACCAGGAACAAAAAAAGCCCCTCGATCTCTCGAGAGGCTCTTCCTGAAAACTAAATATTCTGTTCTTAATATTTAGTTTTGGTAGAAGGAAGTTTCACATTCAGGATAATATCCACTTCAGTTACTTCTCCCTCTCTCACCTTAATATCAGCATTATTCAAGTTCAGATCTTCTGCGAAGGTAGCCTTGATCTCATACTCTCCCGGTTTTAAGTTTGTAAACCAGAAGTTACCGTTTTGATCAGTATTTAATTTATTTATACCAGTCACGCTTGTAACGGTTGGCATGAAGATCGGCTGATTGATCACAGGGTTATCCAAGGTTCTGTAGAATACTTTTCCTCGGATCGCTCCGTAGCCTGTCATAGAAGTAACAACTTCCAGATCATTTCTCTTATTAGGAAGAACTGCCTGGGTTTTTTGAACTTCAGGATAATCATCCGCTTGGATGGTTACCTTGTGAACTCCAGCCGGAACACCTTTAACGGTTAAAGTGTAAGTTGCACCTGCAGTGAGTTTACCCATTCTCTTAGTTGCGCCCCAATAGTTAGAAGATTCAGTAGTGATCGTCTTATCCACTTCCTTATCGTCTATGAGTACTCGGATAGAACGATTTCCCACCCTCTTCTTACCAGAGGTAATACGGATCTCCGGAGGAAGATCGGACACAGCATATGCTCTGTCTTGGATAATAGTGGTTTTGATTACCAAATCACCTTTCAGATTTGTAGGAACAACTGGAGGCTCTTCATTAGTGACCACCGGGGTTTCAGGCTCCGGTTTAGGAGGTTGAACATCCGGAATTGGAGTAGGATTCACAGGCGGTTTAACAGGCTCTACAGGTTTTGGAGGGTCCGGCTTTTTTTCTCCGGCTAAGAAGATACCAGACGCGTTACCCGAAATCTGAGGTACTTGTTCGTGATCGTACTTTTTAGCCATATTCACTGTTTCATCTTTAGAAGCGAAGAAGGCTTCGAGCGCAGTGATCACATTGTCTTGGTTTAAGTCCCCACTAGAAAGGGCCTTTCCGAAATTATAAGTAAAGATCCCGTGATTGATTGTTCCGCCAACTTCGATCGCAGTTTGGTTATCATCCGCACTGGAAATGATCGCTTTGTCTTGGAAGAAAAAGTCTTGGGAGTCTTGTTTAACTGTTCCATCACTTCCTTCCGGAATTGGAACATTAGCAGAACCTCTGGTTGCCTTTCCTTTTTTAGCGATACCTCCGGAGAAGCAGCAGTCGAAAACGAAAACAGTCTTAGGAGATTTGATCGCTTCTAGATAATCATTCAACTCATCGTCGGAAAGGTGAGGCCTATCATAACAAATGATCAAGTTCCTCATTCCGTTCTTTGCTTTTTCATCTCTTTGAAAAGCACCGTGACCGGAGAAATAAAGAAATACCGTATCATCCGCTTTTGCTTTAGAAGCAAGAGCCTTAATTTCTTTCTGTATATTGTCCTTGGTAACATCTTTACCCAAAACAATTTTGATCTCATCGAATTTTCCTACACGTTTGATCTCATCGTGTAGATATTTGGCATCGGCCTCACAAAGATTTAACTCCGGAATTCCGGCTTTGTTTCCTTTATAGTTAGATCCGAAGATAAGGCCTAACCTTTTCTGTGCGAATACATCAGTAGAAAACAAAAAGAGGGAAATTCCGATTATGGAAATTAAGGATTTCAATCAGAGCCTCCTGGCTTGGGTGTCTCAAAATAGCAAAAAGCTAGGCTTTGTCATTATTTTTTTGCCCTAAGGATAGATACCTTCCTAGAGCGAGTACCGGACGTAAGACCGAGGATTTTCCGATTTTTTTTCCAAACTTAGAATGATTTTAGGGGGTTTGAGCAAGAAATTTCCAAAATGTCCTGGGGGTTTTCGAACAACTATTGATTTTTAGGGATCTTTTCGATTACCTAAGAGACGGGAAGAAGTCGCTGAGGCTACCAAACAAAAAAGGCCGGAAAATTCCGGCCTTTTAACATCTAAATATTAGGATTTTATTATTTACTTAGCCATTTCATCATGCTGCGTAATTTTTTACCTACATCTTCGATTGGATGTCCTGCGTTTTTCTCTCTCATCTTGTTGAACTCAGGATAACCAGCTTTGGTTTCTGCGATCCAAGCTTTTGCGAACTTGGAACCGTTTGCTTTTTGAATATCCGCAAGAACATCTTTCATACGAGCTTTAACACCGGCATCGATGATACGAGGTCCGGAAACATAGTCTCCGTACTCTGCAGTTCCGGAAATGGAATAACGCATACGAGCTAATCCACCTTCGTAGATCAGGTCAGTGATCAATTTAACTTCGTGTAAACATTCGAAGTAAGCGATCTCAGGATCGTATCCTGCTTCAGTAAGAGTTTCGAATCCTGCCATGATCAAGTTAGAAAGACCACCACAAAGAACTACTTGCTCTCCGAAAAGATCTGTTTCTGTCTCTTCTCTGAAAGAAGTTTCAAGGATTCCTGCTCTTCCTCCACCTACTCCGGCTGCGTGAGCAAGCGCTCTTTGTTTTGCTGTTCCAGTTGCGTCTTGGTTTACAGCGATCAAACAAGGAACTCCACCACCTTCTACATATACTCTACGTACCAAGTGTCCTGGTCCTTTTGGAGCAACCATATAAACGTCTACAGTTTTAGGAGGTTGGATGAATTCGAAATGAATATTGAATCCATGAGAGAAAACTAATGCATCTCCGTCTTTCAGGTTAGGCTCGATATCCGCTTTATAGATGTCGCCTTGGATCTCGTCCGGAGCAAGGATTTGGATAATGTCTGCTTTTTTAGCTGCTTCAGAAACGGAAAATACTTCGAAACCTGCTTCTTCAGCTTCTTTCTTGGATTTAGATCCTTCTTTCAGACCGATGATAACTTTCAGTCCGGAATCTTTCATGTTCTGAGCTTGTGCGTGACCTTGGCTTCCGTATCCGATTACGGCGATGGTCTTTCCTTTTAATACGGAAAGGTCCGTATCTTTATCATAGTATAAATTAGCCATTGTGGCACCTCGAGTTCCACCTTTGGAGTTCTAAAAAGGCGTCTTTTTTACAAAACATTGTGAAATGGCCGATTCCACAATCTAAATTTGTTTTAGTAGCCCTTCGATTTCAATAGTTCGTCCAGCTTTCGGACTCCAGGGCTTTCTCCATCTATAGACTCTGCTGCTTCCAAGATCGAACGTGCCTCATTAAAGCGACCTAATAATCTATAATTGTCCGTAAGGTTGATCAGGTTCGCAAGACGATGAGGTTGGGAGATACGGACCTTCTCCGCAGCTTGGCTAGACTTTGAGTATTCTTTTAAATGTTTATAACATACTGACAGTAAGAACCAGATATTAGGAGAATCTGAATCAAACTCTAAATATTTTTCAAACCAACGAGAAGAAGGATCATATTCCTTTCGATCATAATAAACTTGTCCCAATAATCTAGCGGCAGCTTTGAAAGAAGGGACAGAATGTAGTGCTTCTTCTAATAATACAACGGCTGTACCTATCTCTCTTTGCTGTAATAGAGCCTTGGCCTCGGTATATTTTCTGAGAATGGACTCAGGAATACTAGTTTTGGACTCGGTTATATTCGGAGAAAGTTTTTCGTGAAAACCGATACGGATCAAGGAAAGATCATCGGATAATGCACCCAAACTATGGATACGATCTATTAAATTATCCAGATCTCCTTTGGATTCCTCAACGGTTTTGAGAAACATATTTTCGTCTGAATTCATGATCCAATTCACACCATCTTCGGTTAAATTGATATCGTCCCTTCCATCCGAGCCTACATAAAGAATATCCCCTGGCATCAGATCGAATTCCAAAATTCTAAAACTCATCTCGGAAGGAGAACCTAGTTTACGTAAAGTTAATTCTCTTTCTAAAAAAGAAGCCTTTCCATCTCGGAGAAGTACTGCCCACGGATGTTCCGCATTAAAATAGTACATCTTTCCTGTCTTCTCATTGATCAGACCTAAAATGGCGGAAGCCATCATCACTCCGTCGAATGTTCTGAAAATATCATCCAACTCTCGATAAGATTCTCTTACCCAATCTTCCGGAGAAATGTTCAAAACCTTTCCTTGGCTCGCAGATCTTGCCATGATATTGTTCATAGCTGTTCCGAGTACGATGGCTCCTCCTGCTCCTTGCATGGATTTTCCCATCGCGTCCCCGTTTAAGAATACGGACCATCTTTCTTTTTCAGAACCGAATAGAAGATTTCCGCTGATACAAATATCTCCTCCGATCTCGGATTCTTTATTCTTAAAAACGAATTTTTTCTTTTGTTCAATATAGAAGTTAGTCGTAACCGAACTAGCCCTATTCCAGTTCGTCATTAAAGGTTTACTTAAAAGAGAAGTTAAAAAATAGTCCCCATCCTGCTGCACCTTAAGTGAATGGATCTCCTCCATTTTTTCGGTTACTTCTTTAGTGCGGGCGTCGACCTTCTCTTCCAAAGTGTCTGCGTACTCTTCTAACTTTGTTCTACCTTCTAAGATACTTCCCACCATCTTATTAAAAGATTCGGAAAGATAACCTATCTCATCTTGAACGAGTACTGGAATTCGTATCGTAAGATTTCCTAAATTTACTTCTCCTACTCCTCGGATCAAAGTGTTCAAAGGTCGCACCAAACTTCGATTGAAGAAGAATGGAAACAAAACTAAGATCACAAACACAAGAGAAAGAGTTAAAAATACCAACCAACTATTCGTCTCATCCAAAAACTTTCTATAATGTAGATAAGGAAATGCTACTAGAAGGGTTCTTTCTCCTACTTCATCTCTTAGATAATAAGAATAAAACAGATCATTTGGAGAAGGTACGTAATCTTCTGAACTGACCTTGGGAAGATTGGTAATTGGAGTTCTTTTTAGGAAATTCCCTGATTTCCGATTTTCTAAAATTTCTTTTTGAGCCAGATTTAAGTTCGGTTCTATGCCTGCAGATTTTATCAAAACCTTGGGTTTATTGGAAGAATCTCCTAAAGAAACTGCATATGCGATAGAAGAACCTTCTGATTTGCCAGTATTTAGAAATGTCTGGGCTTCCTTAATACTGATCTCATCAAACAAGGATTCATTTTTGAGATTTACTACTGTAGAAAAAGCCTGGGCAAAAACCAAACAAGTAGCCACGGTAATCCCGATAATCTTGGTCATAAAAGAAGTTTTATCTACTGTATTATTAATAAATAATATAGTCAGGGTAAAATATCCCAAGATCATAAAACCAACATACAATTGTTGGAACGCATTAAAAGTAATTACACCAGATCTAAACAAAAGATTTGAAACTACTGGGACTAAATAGGTGACATCCATTCCCAGGGACATCTGTACTAAGGCTTTTCTTTCTTCTTTTTCCGCTCTGATAATTTTTCGGACCTGGATAAGTATCATAACCAGAAGGAAAGCGAGTAAGGAAACCGCAAGGAGGTTGCCTACTTTTTGCTGGTAATTGTATATCTGTCCCGTAAAATCAAAGAGCGGCTTATTCGTAAATATTTGATAATATGAATATGAAATCGTAATTAAGGAGATCCCAAGTAGTGATCCGATGACATACTTTGCTTCTTTTGGATGATCGTTTCTGGGATATAAGTATGCGAATATACAAAGGAAGATCGTGCCGAATACAGCTGCCGGTCCAGTAACTAGCCTATGATACGCCGCCTCCGGAAACGGAAGAATCGCCGAGAAGAAAAATCCAAAGTTAATCAAAAATACGAAAAGAAAAAGATAAGAGAACGCGCTCGTATAATTCGCCTTCTTCTTTAACGCAGCTAAAAAAGCAAAAATGATAAAGGTAAAGATGGAACAGATGAGCGAAGAGATCGCCCATGAGTTAAAATAAACCATGGAGCGACTTTTCTAATCCCCAGTGTTTAGAATTCAAGATTTTTCCGTACAAACTAGTTCGGAAATTTTATCAGAAGGACAACTAACCTTTCGAAGCCAATGTTTGGGCTTCAGTTTCCAAAATTTTGATGGTTTCCGCTAACATTTCACTCTTTCTTAACAGAGAATCCATAGAACTTTGCAAAGAAGATACGGAAGTCATGATTGCATTCGCTCCAAGAGACTGTTCTTTTGAACCGGATTCAATATCAGAAGATAAATTTCTTAAAACTGAAAGGCTGTTCAAAAAACGATCGTTCACTGTTTTCTGTTCACTCAATAATTGATTCAGTTGTTTAAAACTATCCAAAAAGTTTGTGAACAAAGTATCTTGTTCCTTCACTTTTTCATTCGCAGTATGAGCGGACTTTTGCCCGTCTTGAACATACCTAGTACTTTCATTTATAATTTTAGAAATACGATCTGCGTTTTCTGAACTACTTTCTGCAAGTTTGGAAACTTCAGTTGCAACAACTGCGAATCCTCTTCCTGCGGCCCCGGCTCTTGCAGCTTCGATGGATGCATTTAAAGATAGAAGGTTGGTTCTATCTGCAACATCCGACATGATCTGATTCACTTCTCCCACGGAGCGGAAGGAACTTCCTAAAGATTCCAAAGAAGTTCTAAGACCATCTACGAATTCGCTTACTGCTTTTCCAGCATCCAAGACTATATCCATATTTCTGTTTAAGTCATTAGAATGCCCGGAGATCCGATCAATCAAAGTATTCAGATTTCTACTTTCTCCTAATAAACCTTCGATCTTTGAAAATTGGTCTTTTACTGTTTCCGCAGATTGTTCTGTCTGAGCCAAAAATTCTTCCATTGTAGAACTAATCTCTTCAAAAGAAGCTGCATGATTGCTTATTACTTCTGAAAAATCATCTGAGAAGTCTTTTAACTTTTTGGAATTCTCTCTTAGAGAAACGGCGGACTCGGTCATTCTGATTCTACCGTGTTCCAGATCCTCTTTTGACTTTTCGATAGCCTGGGACTTTTCTTCTTCCACGCTTTTTAACTGCAGAAAGATTCGGATCACCGCTACTACAATGAATGCGGTAGTCATTAAGAATAACATCTTGGTGATCTGTTCGGACATCGCGGCATAACCGGGAGTTATAGAAACGATGCTATCTTCTGTAAAAATAACTCCAGTATAAGCCGCATTCACTGTTACTAAACTCTGGCAAAGGATGGTTAAAAACCCAGTCAGATATACGAATCTAGGAGAAAGTAAAAGACCGGCATACACTATATAGATAACATTAATTGTGTAGAGAACGACTTGTTTGATTACGTTCGAAGCAAGCTTGGCATCTTCCGTAGTAGCACCAATCATTACCAAACAAAGAACGACGACATCAGCGACTATAAAAACCTTTCCTAAAAAGGGAGATACTCCACTCCCAAATCTATTTTTAAGGAATGAGTATGTGACATACATCACCATCACGGAAGTCCCTAGAATATAGAGAGAGTTTTGGAATAGGGTACTTCTTTTGTATCCCATAGCGATGGAAGCAAAGTAGAGTAAAGTGAGTCCGAATCTGATTCGATTGATCGTGATCGGACCCTGAGCGAGAATTTTTTCCGTTTCGGAACGTGCTACCATATTAGAAAAACCCGCCTTAGGAACATTTTTATTAACTAATATCCAAGACGGTAAAAGGGTGAATAAATCGATCCTTTTTCGGATTTTATTCGTGGAAAATTTATTGCAAAAGAAAGTTAACGTTTGGCTTTATTTAATAAGTCCCTAATATATCCGATCATTTGACTGATATAGATCAATGCTCTTTTCCGAGCAGCTCCGCTTCTTCTTCCAATACCCGGATTGTATCAGACAAAAGTTCGCTCTTTCTTAATAAAGAATCCATCGAACCCTGCAACTCGGATATCGCTCCCATAATCATAGAAGCTCCAGTGTTTTGCTCGTTTGAAGAAGTCTCTATCCCCGCAGAAAGTTTACGTAACTCGGAGAGACTAGCTAAAAATTGATCATTTATTTTGATCTGGTCTTCAAGAAGCCCATTCAATTCGTTGAATCTACCTAGGAACGTTGCAAATTGATCCTCTTGGTTCCTAACTTTCTCCGATGTTACCGAGGCCCTATTTCTTCCTTTATCTACATAATCATTAGATTCACCGATTATCTTAGAGATCCTAGCTGCATTTTGTCCGCTGCTCTCTGCAAGTTTAGAAACTTCCGTTGCAACCACTGCGAAACCTCTTCCCGCGACCCCAGCTCTTGCTGCCTCTATAGAAGCGTTTAGAGAAAGTAGATTGGTACGATCCGCAACATCAGCCATGATTACCGTAACTTCCCCCACAGAACGGAAAGATTCTCCGAGAGATTCCAATGATTCCGAAAGACCTGATACAAATTCGGTCACTTCTTTACCTGTATTTAAAACGGAATGAATACGGCCATTCAACTCGGAAGAATAACCTGAAATTTTATCGATCAAAGTTCTTAGATTTTGGCTTTCTTTAACAAGTAATTCTATCCTTCCGAATTGGTCCTTAACACTAGATGCAGCACTTTCAATCTGAGATAAAAATTCGGTTAAAGTACTTCCTATCTCATCAAAGGAAGCCGCATGATTATTGATCACATCGAAAAATTCATTTGAGAAGTTCCTTAAAGATCTGGATTTTTCTCTTAGAGAAACCGCGGCAGAATCCATTCTCTCCTTACTTTTTTTCAATTCGTTTCCAGATACGATGATAGTGTTTAATTTTTCCTCTTCTGCGTCCCGCATAAGCCCGAATATGTTGATCACACTTCTAACGATAAAAGATATCACGATCAGAAAAATTAATTTTAAGATCTGCTCGGAGGGAGAAGCAAATCCTGGAGAAAGTACTTCTAACGGTTCCTCAGAGAATACAACTCCATGGAGATAACAATTTAATACTACTACACCTTGTGCAACTGCCGATACAATCCCAGTAATAACTACAAATTTTGGCAACAGGAGCAATCCTGAATATACGATCAATATTACATTAATCGCATATAATATGATTTGCCTGATGATCCCGGAAGACATACTTTTATCCGTAGAGGCTGCGAAAAACATGACACTTGCAAGTATTATCACGTCCATAAGAACTGAAATCATCCCGAGCGATTTTGGGATCTTTCCATTTCGATAAGAAAAAAATAAATTCACCAAAGAGACGATCGCCATTGAGATCGTTCCACCTAGATATGCCATATTTTGTTCAAAGGAACTTTGTTCCCAAGAAGCACCTAAAGAGGCTAAAATTAAAAAAACTAATCCTATGCGAATCCGATTAATAGTTAAAGGGCCTAACGCGGCGATCTTTTCCATGGTTCGTTCGTCATTCATTGGAGCCCCCAATAATGTTTGGTTTTATCTAAAGAATACTCTAAATTCAAACCAAAGGCACATAGAATCGATCTTATTTTTTACAAAGTGAGCAAAAACTCACATTTTAATTCCATACTCAAGGATTATATCTTTAAAAATTGATATTAGTCAGGAGTCTAGATCTACTGGCGCCAATTTTTCCTTAGAACATCTCTGATCCTAAGTACTGCTTCATTTTCAGGCTCTATATGCAAAGCAGATTGGACCATATACATTGCTCTTTCATAATTTTTTAAAGCAATATACACTTGGGCTAGATTCATTAGATTTTTAAAATGATCTGGCTCTCTTAGCCTTAACCTCTCCCCAAAGTCCAATGCCTTTTTTAACTGACCTGCCTTTCTTGCTGCAAAGGAAGCGACATATAAAATTTCTTTATCAACTGGTTTGATATTCAGATAGTCTTCTGCGTAATGTGCTGCTTTGGAATAGTCTTTAAGTTTTAAGAATAATTTTACAAAATTTTTCTTCACTTCAGGGATGCGGCTGTCAAGATTCTCCGCCTCTTCCAGATAAGTGATGGCCTCTGCTACGTCTTTGTTTTGAGAAGTTTCCTTTGCTCTATTAAGTAATTCTTTTATTTTTTGTTTTTGTTCATCATGAAGTTTCTGGTCTGAATCGGCTTCTTTAAAAGAAAGTCTGATCAGAGAAAGATCGTCTGTAAGTGGACCTTTTCCGGTAATACAAGTGTAGATCCCGCCTAGATCACCTTTACCTTCTTCCACTATACGAAGGAAAAGTTTTTCATCATCATTAATGATCCTTCCCCCATCAGGATCAGTTCCGATCAAAATATCATCTCTACCGTCGGAGCCGGCAATGATCACATCCCCAGGTTCCAATTGGAAGGTTTTAATATAGATACGACCCTCCATACCGGTAGTTCCTAGTTTACGGAACATCAACTCATCTTCAATGAAACTTGCAATCCCATCTCTGTACAATACGGTCCAAGGGTGTTCTGCATTAATAAAATATAAAATACCAACTTCGTCATCAACGAGACCCATTACGGAGGAGACCAACATGGAACCGTCGAAACTTTCGAAAACCTTATGCAATTCGGTAAACGCATTCTTCAACCAACGTTCCGGAGACTGATTTTTCATATTATCAGCAAGCCTGGTCCTTTCTATAATGGATTCAAAAACGGATCCTAATACGAGTGCACCACCCGCACCTTGCATTGATTTTCCCATCGCATCCGCGTTCAAGAATACAGTATAAGACCTACCCATTAAGTCTATATGATTGGAAATGTTCAAGTCTCCACCGATCTCATCGTGATATCTTCTGAACGTGAATTTTTTCTTCTGCTCTAATAGAAAATCCACCTTTACGTTTTCATGAACTGCTTTATTCGCACCTAAAGGTTTGATCAAAAGAGAAGTTAAGAAGTAGTCTCCATCCTGTTGTTGTTTAAGCTCTTGTACTTCTCCCAAGGTTTGTTCCAATTCCTTGGTACGCTCTTTTACTTTTTCTTCTAGCTCATTAGCATATTGTTCCAATCTTTTTCGAGCAGCTTGGATGGACCTTGCCATTCTGTTGAATGATCTCGCTATAAATCCGATCTCATCTTCTACTCTCGGTTCGAGTCTATAATCCAAGTTTCCCGAATTTACTTCAGTTAAACCTACAACCACTTCGTCCATAGGTTTGATAAGAGCATTTTGGAAGAAAAATCTGAATCCTAGGCTGATCACCAGCACGATGGCGAGTAAACATACAACTAAGATCAATGCAGGTTCATGTATGAATGTTCTAAAAGATATGTAAGTGAAACCGACTTCGTAAACGTTTCCATTTGTAGGATGTACAACCAGGTATGAAACATAGTATTGTGGTTTCTCATCTCCTACTTTATAATATTTCGTTCCTCTATAGATCCGTTCTCCCATTTCTCTGATCGGAGTTAAGGGTAGAAGGACCGTTTTATCAAAATCTGACTCCGATATATCTGCTTTAAGATCAGCTTCCGCCTTTACTTTCACTTTCTCTAAAATTGCAGAAAGGCCGACTTCTTCTGATTTTAAAAGTTTATAAATTGCAGAAGCATCCGATTTGGAAGGTAAATGAGAATATTTACTTCGAACGACTTTTAGTCTTTTATTCAAATGCCTAAAAAACTCTCGTACATCTTCGTCAGAAACCTGATCAGTTCCTTTCGATTCTAAAAATTGTTTCACCCCTTCCCGATAAGCATAAAATTCTTTGGGAGAATTTTCTAGAATCGTTTCGGACCTTTCTAGTCTTGTATTGGCCGGGAGCCTTCCTAAATTTGTAAGATTTTTAGAAATATAAAAGAATTTAATCTCTAGCCTATCCTCAGAATCGAATCTTGGATCCTTAAAACCCTTTTCAGTTTGAAATCGATTTTCATTCGGATCGTAAGAAGTTAAATATGCGAATCCGTTCGGAGTTTCTCCCTGTAAAACAACCAATTTAGCTTCTTCTTTTTTTATCAGATCAAAAGAAGAATCATATCCGTTTAATATAGCAAATCCCACCAACTGGAATGCGAGAAGGAAGGTCGCCATACTCACTCCAACAATCCTACTTAAGATTGTGGTTCTTTCTTTGGTTGCGTTTACATAAACGATCAGAATTAAAAACAATCCAGCTACAAGAAGAATGTCTGCTGTTTGCTGATAGACTGCTCGAGATACAGTACCTTCTCTACTTAAGGCATTCGTAATTCCCGGTATAAGTGTGATCGTCAGATAAGCAAGAATGATATAAATTACGGACCTTCTCTCTCCTCCTTTTTCGACGATCGCTCTCCAAATCCCCGCAATCAAAAATATAAAATTATAAAGGAAAACTATAAGAGAGAAAATTTTATAGAATAAATGAGTTTCAAAATCCCAATAATGACTGCCCATTACGAAACTTCGAGTAGACTTTAAAGAAAGAAGAATATAAAAAATTGCTAATGTTATAACTCCTGCGTATAAGATCGCATACACAGTCAGTCCTAATTTTTCTCTTTTAGGTGTTGGGAAATAAAAGAAGAATATAAAAAGCTGGGTATAACCCACCATTGGGAATGGGATCACGATCCATCTATGAAAGATCGTCCAATCTTCTGGAGAACAAAACGCAACCAAATATCCAAAATGAAAAATGGTAGTGGATAAACTGGAAAGTCCTAGGTGAAATGCTGCCTTACTTCTGTCCTTAATGGTCAGAAAGAAAAAAGAAACGTACAAAGAAAATAAGGAAGCGAGTAAGGATCCGAAGAAGTAAAAGTTAAAATAAAAAGGGTCCATAAAAAGGGCAGCCTAAGAGATTGATCCGAAGGACCACTTCGTCAAGAAAAATGCGAAAAGAAGTCCGAACTCAAAAGACGAAAATTTTTTTACAAAACTAACACCGCGAATTCGAAGTTTTTACGACTAACTTTGTCCTCCCCAACAGATATATTTTATTTCCTGATACTCTTCTATCCCATATTTGGAACCTTCTCTACCCATGCCGGATTCTTTCACTCCTCCAAAAGGAACCTGTTCTGAGGATAAAATACCTTCATTTACGGAAACCATCCCAGCTTCTAAGGCTTCTGAAATTCTCCAGATCCTGGCGGGATCGTTCGTATATACGTAAGAAGCCAACCCTACGTCGCTCGCGTTTGCAATTTGTAATGCTTCTTCTTCCGTTTTGAAACTTTTGATAGGTGCGAGAGGGCCGAATGTTTCTTCTTGGAAACATAATGATTTTTCGGAGATTCCCGAGAGAACGCTCGGTTCGTAGAAATTCGCACCGAGTGAATGAGGTTTGCCGCCAATTAGCAGTTTTCCTCCTTTTTCGATTGCATCTTTTAGATGTGAATCTACTTTTTTGACCGCGTTAGAATGGATCAAGGGGCCAATATTGACCCCTTCTTCAAAACCGTTTCCTACTTTAAATCTGGAAACTTCTTCCGCTAAACCGTGAGCAAATTCTTCTGCGATTTTTTCCTCAACTAAGAATCGGTTTGTGCACACACAAGTCTGACCTGCATTACGAAATTTTGAAACAATTGCTCCGCGTATCGCTTCTTTTATATTTGTATCTGCGAATACAATAAAAGGAGCATTACCTCCCAACTCTAAAGAAATCCTTTTAACTTGGTTCGCCGATTTTTCTAAAAGTATTTTCCCTACTCTTGTGGAACCGGTAAAGCTGATCTTACGCACAATTTTGTTTTCTAAAAATTCATCTGCTATCGGTTCAGGCTGTCCAGTGACCACTTGGAAAACTCCGGACGGAATTCCCGCTTCCTCTGCAAGAACGGCTAACGCAATTGCAGAATAAGGAGTAAGTTCGGAAGGTTTAGAGATCACAACACATCCTGCTGCAAGTGCAGGCCCTATCTTTCGAGTGATCATGGAAGAAGGAAAATTCCAAGGAGTTAAAATCCCTGTAACACCTACAGGTTCTTTCCAAGCCATCAATCTAAGTTCTTTTCTGTGAGTAGGGATCAAATCTCCATATGCACGTTTTGCTTCTTCTGAAAACCATTCCAAATATGAAGCCGCATAATCAATCTCTCCCCTGGATTCAACCAAAGGTTTTCCTTGTTCCCAGGTCATAATTTTTGCTAAGTCTTCTTTATTTTGGATCATTAGATCCGCCCAATCCCTGAGAAATCTAGCTCTTTGTTTAGGAATTGTTTTTGCCCAATCTTTTTGGGACTTCGCCGCAAACTCCAAAGCCTTTCTTACTTCCTCTCTCGGAAGATCAGGCACTTCTCCTATCTTCTCACCCGTTGCTGGATCAAATACCGGTATAGTTTTCGAGACGGTCCTCCATTCTCCCGAATAAAAATTAGAATTTTTGAATAAAGAAGGTCGATTGAGTTGGATCATATTTTTGCCTGAAAGAAGCTCTTTCTCCAAAGATAGATCTTTGTTACATTACTGAAAACCGAATTTTCTATGAGCAATAAATACAAAATAGTTTGAGGATCGTATCTTCGTGGGACTCTCAGGATAAGAAAAAGTTCATAGCATTTAGGAAAATAAAGAATGTTATACATCAATTAAGTGATTAGTAAATAAATGATTACAAATGTATGTGTATTGAAGAAACTCCCCCAATTTTGAATAATGGTTTTATGGGAAGAATTTTAGGTATTTCCTCAATCCTCCTACTGATCCTCACTTTCCCTCTCGAATCAATTTTAGCTGTAACGATCCAAATGAATGCGGGTCGTATATTCAAAAAAGTTTCCATTCAAAAAGAATCGGAAACCGAGATAGAGGTGGTCGATCCGGACGGAGTCATATATAGAATCCGCAAGGATAAAATAAAACAAATCACGGAAGATACTCCGGATACTGTTCCGGAATTTGCCTCCGACGAAAGTATTCCTACGGGAGCGGTCAAAACACCTTCTCCCAAAGATTCACTTCCGGAACATTCAATTCTGCTTTCTCAATCTTTGTCTAATGATGGTGCCTTCCAAGGTTCAGATCTATTTGGAGAAAGACAGGCGAGAAGGAACGGAACTTCTTACAAAGATTTTTACGAGGCTTATTTCTTAACTACTAGCGTGGAAATATTAGGTTTGCCTAAACAATTTAAACTAGGGCTTACCATGATGAATCCGCTAGTGGATAGAAGTAACACTGACACGGATCTAAGATTACAATCTACACCGGGTGGTCCCGACCAAACTTATTTGCTAGATAAATCTATTGCGACCGGCGTTTTACAATTCGATCCGAATGAAGTAAAGACTAGGAAAGAAAAGAACGGGCTTTACGATTATCTATTCACAAGAGCGATGTACGATCATGAAACTAAGCTTGGAACATTCTCCGCTGGATTTTTATTCATAAACCAAAACGATCCTACTTATGTAATGAGAGGATATTGGGTGATCGGATGGAAGGCTCCTTTTTGGGAATGGCTTAATCCTCAGTTCTCGATTAATAATAAAATGTTAAACGATTACGGCGGAACTTTCCAAGGTACACATAACTATCGTCTGACGGTTTCTCACGAATTTTTTAAAGGGGAAACATTTAGGATCACTCCTAGTTTGGTTGTAGGTTACGCAGAAGTAAACGATAACACAGATCGAAAAAAAGGGATCAGTGATATAAGCCCAAGACTTCAATTCGATTATGGAAAATTTTTCTTTGCGGCGAATATGATGTATAGGGCGACACCTGCATTAGTAGATAATGCAACATATACACCGAATATTGGTGCCTATCCCGACAGCAATGCAAACGACGGGTTGACTATCGATCCGGCTAAAGCCTACGGATACAAGAATGAACTGATCATAAACTATATATCTTCCTTATCGGATGATCCTGCGGTAAAAAGGGCCTTAGTTGACCATTACCAGCAGCAACATATAGTACATGTGATCTTTTTCTATAATATCGGATACACGATCCGGATTTAAATTCTCTCTTTCTTCGGTTCTCCCAGAGCCGGAGAATATTTACTCCATAAAATATAAAAATTGTAAAGTGGCGGCAAGTTCCATTGCCAAAGCGACTCCTATATGTATCAAAATTCCTGCATATACTGATTTGGTTCTATATGAGATCATTCCCAGAATAAAACCTCCGAAAAAAGAACCTAATGCCTCGAATTGGGGTTTTGTAAAATGTAATAGACCATACATGAATGCCATAGCCAAAACAGCTGGTTTACTTCCTGCTCTGGAAGCTAAAGGAAAAACCATAAATCCTCTAAAGAAGGTTTCCAAAACTGCAAAGTCCGCTGCATAAGAAATTTCGAATAGAATGATCCATAAAGCAGGCGGATAGATCAAATAACCGTCGGACATTCTTCCTGCAAATCTAGGATATACGGAAAGAAACGAAAGAGAAAAGGATGCAATTGCGATTAAAGGAAGCATCAATCCTAATAAAAACAATACCTCACCGAACTTGGGGGACTTATCTAATCCTAAAAATCTGTCCGGAGAATTTTTGCGAAAAATGATCCAAGCCAAAGGTAACGCAACATAGGCAAGAATGGTTCCTACATAATTTATCGTAAGCATCGCAATTTCAACGGAAGAAGAGCCGGCCCAGTTGAATAACTCTGAATCCCTAATCCTTGCGGAACATACAATCGCAAGAACTATCACAAAACCTAAGATCAAAGGAATAGAAGGTTTAAATTCGTTTAATTTTCCATAAAATGCAAGAACGATCGGGTAGATCACCAAAGCGCCAGCAGCAAAAAATAAAAAGTAGAATAAACTTAAACCGATCTGATTATCTTTTAAAGCCTGGGTAAAAAGTGGAGCAAATCGGAAGGAATAGTTATAAGACCAAAAAATTAAGAATAGAAGAAACACTCCTCCAAAAGAAATCCAATCCCTTTTGGTTTGAAAAAAATCCTTTAAACTTTCTTTTAATAAGCCCAAAATCCTTCTCCGGATCGGTGATGCCCGATACGGAGAGAATTTTCTTAAGCGAAGTCTAGGTCTATCGTTTTCGGATCAGATTTTAGGAAACACCACAGATGTGATCCCAAATTGTTTTTCGAATTCGAAACTGGAGACAAACTTATTCTCTTTTGGAGGGATCATGGACATTGCTCTTTCAGTCATTGCAGTGATGGAAAGAGAAGGGTTCACTCCAAGGTTAACAGGTATCATAGAACTATCGCAGACTCTCAGATTTTTGTAACCATAAACTTTGTTTTCAAAATCGATCACACCTTCTTCTGGATTTGAACCCATCACACAACCACCCATTATGTGACCGGTAATTGGAGCATTCAGAAGAACATCATTTAAAGAACTCCGAGGAATTCCTCCTATCTTCTTAGCAACCTTTCTTGCAGTTTGATTTGCGATTGGAATATAAGAAGGTACTTTCTCTCCTGAACCGATAGCAGAGGTCATTGATTTTTCGAAAGGCCAAGACATTCTTCTTTTTCTAACTAACTTAACCTTATTATCCAAAGTTTGCATGACTAGAAGAATAAGTGAATTTTTAGCAAATCCGAAAGGCCAAGAAGCTTTTAAAAAATAAATAGGCTGAGTGAACATAGTGAAAAAATATTTAAGAGGCCTAGGAAAGAATCCCCCACCATCAGTAAGAACACTCGCAAGAGCTCCAAAAAAGTCTGAACCTTTAGAATAACGAACAGGTTCTATATGAGTATGTTCATCCGGATGAATGGAAGAAGTGATCGCGACTCCATTAGAAAAATCTACATTCTTTCCGAATTTTGTAACTCCTAGAACTGTTTCACTATTTGTACGAACATCATCTCCTAAACGAGCAGAAAGACGTTTCATATTTCCAACTTCTCTAGAGCGTAAAAGTAAACCTACAGTTCCCATCACAGCGGCGGAAAGTACGACAGACCTAGCTTTGAATTTTCTTTTAGGAGAACCGAACCAGCCGGTTGTGGACCTGCTAGAAAGTTGGTAACCGAATTCTCCACTCGCATTAGGATCTGGTTCTCCATTTTCATTTAAAGGAACTATATCAGTAACTTTTGTTTCAGGAAGAACATCAGCTCCTAATTTCTCCGCAAAAAATAGATAATTTTTATCTAATGTATTTTTAGAATTAAAACGACATCCCACCATACAACCTCCACAAAGATTGCATGTAGTTCTTTCCGGACCTTCGCCCAGGAAGTAAGGATCTTTTACCGTTTGCCCGGGTTTCTCTCCGAAAAATACTCCAACAGGAGTTGCAGAAAAAGTTTCACCTCTTCCCATTTCTTGCGCGATCTCTTTTAAAATAGAATCCGATTCATCCAAATGAGGATTCTGAACAACCCCCAACATTCTGGAAGCTACTTTATAGAAAGGAAGCATTCCGTCTTTACCACCGATCTTCTTATATGTAGGATGATTTAATGTTTTATCAGAAGGAACGTAAAGTGTGTTTGCATATACTAAAGAACCACCACCCACTCCAGCTCCACTGACTAGAAAAAAATCTTTCAGAAGATTGAGTCTTTGGATCCCATAAAAACCTAATCTAGGCATCCATAAATATTTGTGAACTGACCAATTCGTTTTAGGAAATTCTTTTGCAGTCCATCTTTTACCGGACTCGATTACCAAGACAGAATACCCTTTTTGGCTTAATCTCATAGCAGAAACACTTCCACCAAAACCTGAGCCGACTATGATATAATCGTAATCAAAATGAACATTTGTTTTCTCTTCTGTCTTCATAAGTCCGACCTAAACATATCGATTTATTTACTCAATCCATTTTCGGACTTGACTATGCGTTCGAAAAACTTCTACTACTAATTCGTTTTATCAACCTCATAAAAAAAATCGGAGAACTATATGCAAGAGTTACCGAAAGTCTGCGTTATCGGCGCTGGCTCTAGTGGAATCACTGTTTGTAAATCATTGCAGGACAAAGGAATCCCTTACGACTGTTACGAAAAAGGAAGCGATGTAGGAGGTAACTGGAGATATAAAAACGACAATGGTCTGAGTAATATTTACAAGTCATTACATATCAACACTCATAGAGATAGAATGGAATATAGAGATTATCCGATGCCGGATTGGTATGCGGATTATCCTAATCATGAACCTATCCAAAAATATTTTATGGATTACGTGGATCATTTCGGACTTCGTAAACATATTAAATTTAAGAATGGTGTCGCAAAAATAGAACCCCAAGACGACGGAACTTATTTGGTTACCAGTGAGAAGGGAGAAAAAATATTTTATGACGCAGTCATAGTGGCTAATGGGCATCATTGGTCTCCACGTTGGCCAGAACCCGACTTTCCCGGTAAATTTAATGGAAAGATAATACATTCTCACGACTATGTAGATCCTGAACATCCAATCCAATTGACCGGTAAAAGAGTTGTAGTACTCGGAATGGGAAACAGCGCTATGGATATTTCCGTGGAGTTAAGCCGGCCGGGAGTTGCAAAAAAAGTTTTCTTAAGTTCCAGAAGAGGAGCATGGGTAATCCCGAACTATCTTTTCGGAAAACCTTTAGATAAACAAACTGAACTACTCCCTCCTGGAACACCCTTTTGGTTAAAACAATTTCTTTTTGGGACAATGTTAAAGATCGGTGTCGGTAAAATGGAAGATTTCGGACTTCCTAAACCGGATCATAAACCTGGAGAAGCACATCCAACCATTTCCCAAGATATCCTAGTAAGACTCGGAAGAGGAGATATCAAATACAAACCTGTAATCCAAGAATATAATGGAAACAAGGTAAAGTTTGCTGATGGCTCCGAGGAAGAGATCGACGCGATCATCTATTGCACTGGATATAACGTTAAGTTTCCGTTTTTCAAACCTGAATTTATCTCAGCACCCGATAATCATCTTCCTTTGTTTCATAGGACTTTCAAACCGGATCTGAATAATTTATTCTTTGTAGGATTGTATCAACCACTTGGAGCGATCATGCCTCTTGCAGAGTTCCAAGGAAAATGGCTAGCAGAGTATCTTACTGGAAATTACAGCCTACCTACAGCTCCGGAAATGCAAAAGCAGATCCAAGATTACGAAAAGAAAATGAAGAAAAGATATGTGTCTTCTGCAAGACATACAATGCAGGTGGATTACGAAGACTTCTTATATTATATGCAGAAGGAACTAAAAGCAGGTAAAAAGAGAGCTTCTAAAAGTTTACAAACATTACCTGTTCCATCCAAAGCAAAGTATAAACATTCCGGAAAACAAAACTCTTCTAACGGAAAATCGGAACCAAGGAAAAAAAGTGCTCTGGCAAAAGTTTGAGGCCTTAGCGGCAAGAGTTTTACTTTCTCTTCCAAATCCGGTTCTCAGGGTTTTCGGAAAAGATATCAAAAGGGGAAGGACCTTAGATCAAAAGGTCCGGACCGCATTAGTTTTAGCTAAAATAAAGCCGAAGCCTGAAAATCTTCCTCCTCCTAAAGCGAGAGAACTTTTCAAAAACATAATGGGTCTTTTCGATCTGGAAAAAGAAGAAGTTCCCAGAGTCGAAAATTTTTCCATACCCGGAACCGGCCCGAGGATCAAGGTCAGATTATATTCTTCTAATATAACTAAAGAATTAGAACCTTGTTTGCTTTATTTTCATGGGGGCGGGTTCGTTATCGGAGATCTAGAATCCCATGATGCACCTCTAAGATATTTAGCTAAAATGTCAGGGCGTGCAATACTTGCAGTCGATTATAGATTGGGGCCTGAACATACTTATCCTTCTTCTTGGGAGGATGCATATTCTGCTTACAAATGGATAAGGGAACATGGAAAATCACTTGGAATTGATCCTAAAAGAATCGCGGTAGCCGGGGATTCCGCTGGAGGAAATTTAGCTATCTCCATTTCTACTCGTGCAAAAAAAGAAAAATTCACTCTTCCTCAATTCCAAATACTTATCTATCCTTGGATCGATTTAATCCAAGAAAGAAAAAGTGTAGAAGAATTTGCAAACGGATACGCTCTCACTCGTGATTTACTTCGTTATTTCAAATATCATAGTGTGCCAAATTCAAAAGATTGGAAAGACCCTAGAGTTACTCCCTTCCAACAAACGAACTTTTCTCATACACCTAAAACCTACCTGTTGATTGCAGGGTTTGACCCGTTGCAGGACGAAGGACTCGCATATGCGGACCTTCTTCAAAAAGCAAAAGTAAAACTTGAGATCAAAACATACGACACTTTGATCCATGGATTTTTCAATTTAGGAAGAAGTGTCCCTGAAGCTAAAAATGCTTTAGACCGAATCGCATTCTGGCTTAAAAACGGATTTGCGAATAAAAATTAAATTTTTATAATATTAAATTTAATTGGATTTGTATACCAGATTATGTTGTACATATTCCACAATACCGGATTTGGTTGAAACTGATCTAAGGCGTTCAATTCCAGGATCTGATTTATAAGTTACCTTGTAAGTATCTTCCGTAATTTCTTCTATACTTATTATGGCTGAATTTGGGACCAATTCGCGGATTCGTTCGGAACGAATACCCGATTTTAACTTAAAAATATATTCATTCGGAACGACTCGACCAGGCTTTACATACTTATTCTTTTCAGAACCTTCTTTTTTTGGAAAACCCTGGCCATTCACAAAAGTAAAAGCTGTCACTAAGGAAAATAGTACAACTAATACTTTGAGAAAAAATTTAAGGTACATCTACCGTTAGATCCTTAGGTGCCTCTAAATTGCGCATCGCTCCGTCTGCGTTCGCAGCCTTTCCGGATTTTGTATTGGACTGTAAATTGCTTACTGTAGTTCCACCTGCTAAAATCGCAGTAATCGTATCCTTGTAAGTAAACTTCGGATTATAAGATCTCAATAGGGCAGCCATTCCGGTTACATGCGGAGTTGCCATAGATGTCCCGTTGATCGTATTGTATTGATTAGTAGTTCCTACATCTAATGTAGTCACTCTAAATGCTGTAAAAGCAACCCCGGCACGATTCACAGTTTGATCTGCAATAAACTCAAGCCCTATGTAGCAATTCGTTGATCCTACACAATTAGGCGCTGGAATTTCTAAATTTGAAATTAGTTTTCCATTCGTTTCGCCGGAAAGAGTAGTAATAACATTCGAATTATAGTATAGAGAAGAATTTCCATTCGCGTAAATATTAATACCGTCATAACCTGCTTCCGTATCTAAATATAAACTCATTACAGCAGTTACTGCATCTGCATTCACACTGATCGGAAAAGCTACATCTGCTTGTGAATAGGAATACGCATAATAACCGGCACCAACTCCAGTGAATGCAAAATTACAGCTATTCGATAATAATAAAACTGGAAAACTAAAACAAGTAGTTGCAGTCCAATTGGTTCCGCTTCCGCCACTAGTAGACCAACTTGTAAATGGAAGATTGGAAGTAGCTTCTAAACCTGCCCATGAACTTCTGATATTTGTACCTGGAGCACCGATATCCACATTCTTTTTAGAAGTATCATAGTTTGAAAAGCTAGCTAATTGGAATTTCTGATCTAGGGCAGCTACACAAAGAATATTTGCGTCACCATATTCGCAAGGATACGAATTCTTAACGCTCAAATCATTGCTTTCATTTCCTGCTGCAACCACAAACAACGCATCGTATTTTTGGCCGGCGCTAGCCATCGCAGAGCGCATTGCAGAATCATAGCTTGGACCACCTAAGCTCAAATTTAAAACCTTCGCTCCGTTCTTCACTGCAAAATTGATTCCCTTAATAATGGTGGCAGTATCTCCGGAACCGGATTGGTCCAAAACTCGGACCGCCATAATCTTTGCAGTCCAACAAACTCCAACAGTACCTGTTCCGTCTGCTGCAGCTCCAATCGTGCCTGCAACATGAGTACCATGCCCATTCAAATCCATAGGATTTGAATCATTGCCTATATAATCCCAACCGTTTGTACAAGTCCCTAAAGACACTCCCTTGTCGGAAACACAAGAATTGGAGCTCCACATATTTGCGTTTAAATCTTGGTGATTATAATTCACCCCAGAATCAACAACCGCTACGATAGTATTAGAACAATTAGTCGTGATAGCCCAAGCGTTTTCCATTCTCATGTCGTCACCGCTGGTTCCCGGATTGTTTGCAGGACCACTACTAGGAGCATAAGTAGCAGTAGCAATCGTTTGGCCTGTATTGTTCAGTCCCCATAATTGAGAATAAAGTGTATCCGTAGGAGCAACATTCGCATGATAGATATAATTTGGCTGAACATATTCAATATCAGGATGAGAAGAATATTCCGAAATTGCTTCTTCTACAGATTGACCTTCCCTAAGTTCTACCTGAGAGATTCCACTATCGTCTAAGTTGTTTACAACTTTTCCTTGGAAAGTATCGACTGCATAAGATTTAACCGAATCTCCCGCTCTTTCTCTAAATTTTATGATTACTTGCGAGGATCTAAATGGTTTCTTCTCATTCTTTTTTGTATTATCCTTATTACTAATACCGGAAAGAGGTTTTAATAATTTAGAAAAGATTGGGATCGAATCATCTTCTTTCTCCGCAAACAAATAACCGATTGATGCGAAAAAGAAAACCGCTAAAGAAACTAATATTTTATTTTTCATGATAATTCCTTAATAACCCGGAGATGTTACCTTTGCCTGGATCGCTTTGGAAAATACCGAACCAGTTGGATTAAATTGGGAAAAGGACTTCACTCGAATATACCAAGTTCCCGAAGAACTTACTGTAATCGTTTTATAATTAGAAGTATAAGGGTCTCCTGCATACATCACATCCGGATCGCAGGTAGCCTCGGCTTCTGTACTAAAATCAGAACCTTTTTTATAACAAACTCTGTAAGCACCTGAGGCAATATGAACTGCATGTTCCTTAGAATGTGCCCAGGTTACGATAATATCCCTTCTTCCCCCGGCTCCGGAAACATCTAAAACGGAACTAGAGGGACTTCCTCCTTTACCATTGCTGGTACTTAAAGTAACAGTAGCAGACTTGGAGCCAAGACTTGTAGGGTTAAACTTGATCAAGAAGGTAGCAGAAGAATTCGGAGAAAGACTCGTGACAGAAGGTTGGGTTACAATAAATTCCCCCGGATCTGAACCGCTTGAAGCCACTGGAGTGCCTGAAAGATCTAAATTAGAATTTCCTAAATTACGAATCGTAATCGTTTTGCTGGAAGATATTACTCCGGGAAAAACACTTCCGAAAGAATAAGAAAATCCAGTGCCACTCGTAATATCTCTAGAGATATTATTATTATCCGAATACATTACTGAAATTTGCGGCGCACTTACGGAAGTTCCTACTCCGGCAAGACCAATGGTATAACTTGCAATATTCGGATCATTGCTATCGATTGATAGGGAAGCTGAAAATGTAGCGACGGAACCTGGGCTGAAAGAAATCGTAAACGTATAGGTTTTTTTGGAAGAAATCGTAACCGGAGAACCGGTTTGACTAAATAAAACTGCATTCGGTCCACTTAAGGAAATATTAGAAATTACTAAATCTTGATCTCCACTATTTTTAACTGTAATGGCCTTAGAAGAAGTCTCTCCAGAAGTAGCGTAAAAGTTCGTCTGTGCATTCGGAATAAAATTAAAACTGCCTTCGGAAACCTGGATAGAAGGAGCAGGTGCTTCGGTGCCAGATCCTTTTAAATAAAGAATATAAGTACCAATATTCGGATCGTCCGAATTAATAATCAGGTAGGCCGACTTTACACCGGCAGAGTTAGGTTGAAAACTGATCTGAAATGAGCTAGAATCTCCATCTGCCAGACTTGTGCTCGAAGGCTGTGAATCGATTACATATTGAGAAGCATGGACCCCACTTTTAGAGACCGCATCCGGATTACCGGTAAGAGTAACGGTAAAATTTCCATCATTCTCAACCTTCAAAGTATTCGCAGATGAAGAACTAATTAAAACGGAACCTAAGGAAAGTGTAGAACCAGAAGAATATCTATTGCCTGCCGAATCGGAGACATGCAAGCCCTTGATACCGGAAGAAG
The DNA here is from genome assembly GCF_004770105.1 of Leptospira andrefontaineae. Classification (NCBI taxonomy): domain Bacteria; kingdom Pseudomonadati; phylum Spirochaetota; class Leptospiria; order Leptospirales; family Leptospiraceae; genus Leptospira; species Leptospira andrefontaineae. The sequence continues at coordinate 361,639 of NZ_RQEY01000019.1, forward strand.
AAGAAATTGGAAATAATTTCATTCCGCCTCCACCTCCTCCACAATTCAATTGAGGAAGAATCCCCACCAAAACACATAAAATAAAACGATAAAAACCCGTAATCAATCTCGAATCCCTACTTTGTTGGAATTCCCACAAGAAATCCAATATAAGTTATGATATTATAAACAAATGGAGACTATGTTTCTCCCATTCTATTGCCAATTGTTTGGAAATGTACGTCCAGAAAAATACGATCTTAGGATCAGGAAGAATTGGCAGAATAATTCTAAAAATTAGTGAAAAAAGGGAACTTATAAGAGAAAAATCAGACTCTTTATGGTTCTTAATAAAAAAAGAGCCGCATAATGCGGCCCTTTTTCATTCGAGTAAAACGAATCTTACTTTTTGATCGGTTTATTCTTTCTTAGATTTTCTATATCAACCTCAGTAGGTTGGCTAGTCTTTCTAAAGTTTTCGAAACGTACTTTTTGCAAAGATTTAACAACAGTAGTTCCTATCTTCTTATCAGATTGAAACTTTTTTAAAAACGTTTCTACTTTTAACGGATCACTTGTATAAAATCCGTCGGTATAACCTTTCACAGCAAATTTACGCAAAGAAGGATGTAAATTATCTTGTTCTATTCTACTTTTTAAAAAATTAGCAGACTCATCTGTTTGATAATCTTTCAAAAGATAGATTGCCTTTTCTTTTACGTAAATTCTAACTCCAGATTCTTGCGAGATCGCGACCAAATACGGAACAGGATTACTCGAAATTCGATCTATACTCGCTTTCAAATCTACACTGCTTGAATGCCTGGTTAAAATTAAGGATTCCTTAATTTTAGAATATACATTGGTATCCAAGTTTTGTGCAGAGACTGGCAGCCCTAAGGCTACCAATCCGATCATGAATAATGATTTTAACTTCATCTCTTTTTCCTCTATTAATAAGCCAACGGGTTAAGCCGCAATAGCCAACCTTGTTCGCCTGTAAGTTGTGTCTGAGATGTAACTCCGTCCCCTGCCCAGAACATTAGATTTGATGCTCCGGAATTAGTGAAACCAGTACCGCTACACTCACTGATAGATACCATTCCATCTGTATTTGAATCATTCGACTTGCTACAGAATGGAGTGTCGGACATAGCATCCTTATTGTAAACTCCGAACGGCCAATTGGCTACCGAAGAAACAACGGAACTATCATATCCACCTCTTTCATTTGTGTGGAACAATCCAAGGAAATGCCCGGCTTCGTGAGCAATAGTATCTCCCATAAACGTTAGATCTCCTGCAGAAAGGGTTGATCCTGCTGTTCCAGAAGTTCTATGCGCCTCCAAGAATACGATCATACCGGCTTTCTTCGTTCCAGTCACGCCAGGAAGACCAGGAATTCCAGATGCAATACCTAATACTCCACCTACTTCACTTTCACTTGCAGTGATATAGATATTTAGACTGTCCGCCGCTTGCGCACTTCCAGGGTTAGAAACATAAAGTTTGGTGAGAGACCCAGATACAGTTCCAGTATCATCACTCAGATCAGATATATCCTGGAATTCAGCTGCACTGATAGAAGTTGCAGAGAATTGCAGATCTATCTTAACCGAATTCTGCCCATATATCGTAGTCATTCTGTCTACGGCTTCTTGAACTCCCGCAACTGTATAAGTTGGGTAAGTTCCTTGAACGAAGATCAAGTTTACTTTCATCTTCTTACGATATGTCCAAACTTTAGAAAGCCCGCTTGAACTTGTAGTTCCAGTAGTGGAAGTGAAGGATTGCTCTTCCAGTAGAGAAGGACTACAGCTACGGACTACTTTATAACTCGCGTTTGCAGTTGCAAAACTTGTAAACGAGTCCAGAGCAACTAACGCTGTTACACTAGTACTTGGTGAGAATGATAGAGAACCTGATCCGAATTCTTTATATAAGAATTCAGAAGTATTTCGACCATAAGGCCACATACCGCTTATCGCTGTTGTTCCAATTCCATCTCTACCATAAAAACCTGTGCTTTCTGCAGCAGTTGCATAGTAGTACGCATACATCAAACTACTAGATCCGGCACTTGCTTGATCAGCATAGAATAGAGCTGTCGGGAAGGCTGTTCCTGTAGTCAGTGAAATATTTGAACTTTCAAAAATACTTCCGAAAGTTGCGTCATTGGAGACTTTTGTTCCTGTACTAATATCGAAACAAGGAGCGCTTGGCTCGACTCCGTTCGCAGACAAATTGATCACATAACTACTTTCATCCGAATCATTATTTGCGATCGTTAAAGTTGCATTCTTCGTTCCTATTGAAGTAGGAGAGAATGTAACTGTGAAAGTAGATGTTCCACTTGCTGAAACAGTAGCAGAAGGTTGAGAAGCAACACTAAACAGAGAAGAATCAGTTCCTCCCACAACTACGCGTGGGCTACCGGTCAAATTCAAAGTTGCAGTTCCAGTGTTTTCTACCGTAAACGTAGTAGTTGAACTGGTTGTTCCAATTCTTGTATCAGAAATACCTGAATAAGTTCCAGAACTTGCGATACTTGTAGAAGCTTGCTTCAAATTAATTTCCGGAACAGGTGTTGGAGTTCCAGTACCTGTGATTGTAAAGTTATACGGATTCTCGTCTGAATCGTCATTCGCTATCGAAATAGAAGCAGTTTTTGCACCGGTAGAAGTTGGAACAAATCGAACCGAGAAGGTAGCATTTCCAGAGCTAGCTACACTTGTGCTGCTAGGTTGCACAGTAACTTCAAACTGATCTGAATTTGTTCCGGTGATGTCAACGATCGGAGTTCCGGACAAGCTTAAAGAGGCAGTTCCTAAGTTCTGGATCCTGAATTGGACTGCAGAACCGGCAACATTCTCTACTTGGCTTCCGAAGTCGAAAGATCCACTTCCATCAGCAATATTTACAGAACCGGTGACTCTCTGAACATTTATTTCAGGAACAGGTGTTGGAGTTGCGGTTCCGGAAAGACCGAAAGTATAATTTGGAGTTCCTGCATCATCACTTGGGATAGTAATCGTAGCAGTTTTAGTTCCGGTAGAAGTAGGGGCGAATGTAACTGAGAATGTTGTAGATCCAGAAGCTGCAACGGTGCTGCTTGTTCCGGTTACATCTAAGCTATACTGATTCGAATTTGCTCCAGTTAAAGTAATCGTACTTAAATTTAAAGTAGCATCCCCGATATTGTTAATCGTAAAAGATACTGCAGTTCCCGACGTATTCTCTTGAACACTTGTAAAAGTATGAACGCTAGATCCGCTGGTAAAAGTAGTAGATCCCCTTTTTACTTGGATATCAGGTGCAGGTGCAGGATTTGCAGTACCACTCAAATTCAAAATAAATGTAGGTGTATTCGGATCATTAGATGCTATTTGCAACTGAGCCGATTTAGTGCCGGTTGATCCAGATGGAGAAAAAGTTACAGTGAACTCAGTAGTTTCTCCAGGATCCAAAACATTATCAGTACCCGACTGATCCACAGTAAATTGTGCAGCTTCTGCTCCCGTTTTCGCAACGATAGGAGTGCTTGTTAGATTTAAAGCTAACTCACCGTTATTTTGGATCGTAAAAACTCGGGCAGTACTACTTTCCGTAATTTTTACACTTCCTAAATTTTCGGTAGAACTATCTGGGACCGAAGTTACTGTACCACTTCCTCTATAAACTCGAATGGTGGGATCTGGACTAGGAGTTTCTGCAGTTTCACCAGGCGGCAAAAGCAAAGGCCCCTTTCCTCCACCCTTCGGACAATTTACAAAGGAGAAAAGAATAACAAGAGTTAGGATACTCTTGAGAAAAAATGTCGTAGACCGTTTCATATCGGAACTTTTCGACCTCTCTGTTTCCAATTTTATTAAGCACCAAGCCCAAGATGGGATGGAAATGCCTTCATCCTACGTTAGCCAAAACTGTATACAACTCAGACAAAGGTTCCCAAAAAATTCGCAAAAATGTGCAGTTGGACTTGTTTTACCGACTATTTTTATCAAAAAAATTTTAGTATACGAAAAGTTATTCTCGCTTTCGATGATTTACCTCAAAGAACTATACCTCAAATTGGATAAGAGCCAATACTGTGTCGGATAACGTTGTTGGAAGAATAAGAATCGTTCCATCGAAAGATCGCGGTATTTAGTGATTTGAAATGCTAGGAAAGTCCATCTCATCTACGAGAACTTCTCCCCGAAAACCGTAAATAAAGGCAGTTTTGAAACCAGATTGTGATAAATTGGAAAGAAAAAATTTCGATATTTTGCTTTGGATCGGCTTATAAAGGGAAAATACTTGGATCCAAGGATCTAAGAATGCCGATAAGTAGTAAGAGCCCAAAAACCTCGTCCAATAGAGATTTATGACCCTCAGAAAATATTCCGTCTTCCTCTATATTTCGGTCTTATTGTCCCAAACACCTGCGTTTGCCTTGGGAACCTATTCAGAGGGCTGGACAATTGCTAAACTGACCCAATTCGAGAGCCGAGGGATTGTATACGAGTCCTATGAAGGCGTGATAGAAGTCTTAACATTCGATCCAGCGGAAGAATGTGATGAAACCAGAGACGAATGTTACATGCCTGTGCGAAAAAAGGCGAATATTAGTGTTCGTCCTGAAAACGCTGACGTAGTGAATTTTTTGATGAAAAATCTGAACCAAACGATATTGGTTCAATTCAATATCCACAGGATCCAACCTATTGCACTTTCTAGTAGCATAGAAGTTGTCAACGCACAATATCAAGAAAACATAATACCTCATAGTACTCCTGTGAAAGATCCAAGCGGAAGGATTACCGTATGGGTCCAAGCTCATGATACTTCTCATCCGATCGAAAAGATGGCGACCAATAAGACAGGTGGAAAAAGAAACTTCTCAGTAACGGGAAGGATCGTAAGTTTAGAATACAAAGGTACAGTTGTAGGAACTTATGAAGGCCTTTATATGGATGAGTCTAGGGGAAGGATACATCCATTTTCAATCACTTCCGAAGAAATGGCCGAATTCGCCTGGAAGGCTATGAAGTATACAGGCAAATATTATCTAGGTGTCTCTGTGGCATACGTAACGGGTGTCAGAGAATCACATTATGATATATTCGAGATCAATTTCAGAGAACCTGCAGGATCTCAGGAAAGACCTAAAAAATAAAATTGGTTAAATAAGATTTAGCATCCGTTAATTCTACCGGAGCTTCGACTCCCAAATGAAAAATGTCCCAATTTAGTTCTTCTTTCCGAAAATTTTCCGACTTGACAAAACTTATCAACTATTTCGATGTCTAAATAAATGAAGCCTGAATATGTAATTCATCTATTATCCAGGACCAGGGATCGGATCCAAAAACATTTGTCCGAAGAATTCCTAAAACAAGGTATCAAAGATTTGGTCCCTGCTCACGGAGGTGTACTTTTTGTATTGGGTAAAGAAGGTCCTCTTACAATGAGTGAATTAGCCAAGCTACTGGACAGGACCAATTCTACAGTAACCGCCCTTTTGGATAAGATGGAAGAATTTGGCTATATTAAAAGATCCAAACCTTACGAAGACGAAAGAGTAACTTCTGCAGAATTAACTGAGAAAGGAAAACAAACTCTGGAGAAAGTACAAAGAGCCTCAAAGGCGACGCTCACAAAACTCAGTCAGAATTTGGAGCAAGGGGAAAAAGAAGAATTCATGCGAATTTTAACTAAGATCCATTCGAATTTCGATCTATGATGTAAATTTTTTTTGAATTAATATTTCGATATCGAAATAAATAGGAGAACGATTATGTTAGAAGGTAAAACTGCGGTAATTACAGGATCGGCCAGAGGAATTGGGAAAACGATCGCAAAGATGTTTTTGGAAAGAGGGGCCAATATCATTCTTTCGGACCTAGAGGATTCCAATTGTAAGGAAGCAGCAGACGAATTGGCAAAACTCAATCCGGAAGGAGTGTTTTGGAAAACCTGCGATGTTACTTCTAAAAACCAAAACAAGGAATTGGCGGAATTCGCAATTGAGAAAACAGGGAACTTGGATATTTGGATCAATAATGCCGGAATAGTTCAAGATGATCTTCTCTTAAGAATGTCTGAAGAAAAATGGGAGAAGGTACATTCAGTAAATTTAAAAGCTGCCTTCTTCGGTATACAAATTGCGGCAAAGTTTATGCTAAAGAAAAGTTCGGGTAGGATCGTAAACATCGGATCAGTTTCCGGATTTTATGGCAATGCGGGGCAGGCAAATTATTCTTCTGCAAAAGCTGGGCTATTTGCTCTTACAAAATCTGCAGCCAGAGAACTTGCTTCTAGAAATATCACCGTGAACTGTGTTGCCTCCGGTTTTATCAACAACCGATTTGCCGAACATGTTCCGGAAGAAATTAGAAATTCTATCTTGGATTCTATTCCCTTGAAGATCAAAAGAAATCCGGAAGAAGCAGTTGCATCTGCTGTTGCCTTTCTTTCTTCCGAGGAAGCGGATTGGATTACGGGAGCAACTCTTAGAGTGGATGGGGGAATGTTGATCGGTTTTTAGACCGAATACTTAATTATAAGTTTTATGAACAGGTAAGAGAAGTATCCAAAAAATTTCTTGCCTGTTCTTTTGTAAGAAGCGACTTAATTCTTAAGATCCCTTCTTCTTATCTTATGAATTCTCTCACAAAATATTGTCATTATGTTCTCTCGTTAGAGAAGGACAAAGATCCTGAAAACAAAATCTATCATGATACCGAATACGGTTTTACCTTAAAATCAGACGACGAGCTATTCGGTAGACTTATTTTAGAGATCAATCAGGCCGGCCTGTCTTGGACCACGATCTTACGGAAAAAAGAAAACTTCCGTAAAGCATATAAAGATTTCTCAATCAAAAAGATCTCAAAGTTTTCTGAAAAGGATTTTGAGCGACTTATGAACGATGCGGGTATCATCCGGAACAGACTTAAGATAAACGCAGCCATTCATAATGCGAATGTGATCATATGTCTCCAGAAAGAATTCGGAAGTTTCCAAAATTGGCTACATTCTCATCATCCCAAATCATTGGAGGAATGGACCAAACTATTCAAAAAAACTTTTGTATTCGTTGGCGGAGAGATAGTGAATGAATTTTTAATGAGCACAGGTTATTTAGAAGGTGCTCATGGACCAGGTTGTCCCATTTACAAAAAAGCACTAAAGTCCAAACCTGCTTGGAATTCTAAAAAGAAAAGAAGATCAACAATCCAGAAATGAAACCTCGCCCCTCTTTCGAAAAAATTAAAACAATCTCGGAATTCGAATCCTATTATTGGTACAGAGAAGAATTACAAAAAATCTGTCTGAACTTAGAGATCTCTTCCAAAGGTGCTAAAGCGGAATTAGAAGAAAGATTAAAATCGTATATTACGTTAGGTAGAGAGAAATTTATTAAAAAAGAAAACTCTTCTAAAAACCAAATATCCGTTCGTAGAAAAGCTAAAAGTGAAAAAGAGATTACTCTTAGATCTAAAATTATCCCAGAAGGAATTCGATTTGATTCTAAATTTAGGGAATTCTGCAGAAAGTATTATGATCTCAAAAAATTCAGTTTTACAAAAGCAATGGCAGAAGCAGTTCGAGATGCGGAGAAGATCGGGAATTTAAAACTCAACGTCCAAGATCTTTTAAAGGTCTATGAAAACCCTCCCAAGGAAGAACGAGCCGACGATCGTGTCCTGAGATGGAATCGTTTCGTAAAAGATTTTCATTCTGATCCGAAAACTTCTCCGCTTAAGTACAAACTGAATATTGCTGCTTTTTTATGGGGGAAGGTTCGGGACCGGCCTGGCAGTAAAAAATTCGATCCTTCCCTTTTAAAAGAATTTGCGAAAGAGATCCAAAAACTGGAAGAAAAGAGTAATAAGTAATGCTAAATCTGTAATGAAAATCAGGTTTTTCTGCTGGTAGAGTATCCTAACTCATTATAAAATATTATTCTAAACAAATGAAAGTTAAGTTATTCTCATTCTCTATTCTAATCTGTTTCGCGATTAGTTTTCCTTTTTTCTTAGGGGCTCAATCGCAAAATAGAACGGTATGTTTAAATTGGGAAAAAAATTTCCCTAAAATTGATTCCAAACTATATTTAGAGATCAGCGGTTTAGAATTGATACTCAGCCCTCCTTCCGGTGCAATAATGAGAAGTAGTAGACCGGGAGAATTAGTACCAATTATACATGGATCTTATAAGACCGAAGGAAATAAAGACGTACTGATCGAATTTCCGTATGAGCCTGCCGATCCGGACGAATGTTCTTTCAATTGTAAGGAACAATCGCTCACTCTCCGCTCTAATCAAAACGCGGAAGAAGTATTCGATAGCTGTTTTAAATCATGTAAAAATAATACGAATTTCAAATTTGGAAAAGACAAATTTAAACTTCATCTGAAATTCAAAATTTACAGAGATGAATCAGATACTTTAAGAATAGATTCCGTTTCTTATAAAGATTTAAACCCAATCACCGGAAAATTGGCTTATTCTTTCCCTCATTATTTCGCGGGAGATCTAATAGAATGTTCTAATTCTATTTGGGATTAATATATTTTGAAAATATAATATTATTTGTCTAAAGACAAAAGTGCTTTTTCCAATCGATGGATATGTTTGAAATCACCGGACATTCCATATAACTGTAACGCGCCTTGGTAATAAAAAAGAATACTTTCCGAGATTTCTTTTAACTCGGATTCGGTTTTTACCTTTTTAGAACTCCAAGTAATTTCTTTTAAACAATTTTCGAAATCTTGGACCCACCGACTCAATGCAACCTTTACAAAATCCGATATCTCGGGTTCATCATGCGTTTGGTTGGATAAATTCGCGTAAGGACAACCGTAGATATAAGTGTTTTTCAAACCTCTTCTTAACATCTTCATCCAAGATTTGATAAAGTCCGAATATTTTTTTTCTCTCTTAGCGATCCTTTTAACAAATCCTAATATTGCTTCTTCTTGTTCCAAAAGATAAGCCTTACCCAGATCCTTTTTGGAAGGAAAATGGATGTACAAGCTCTTCTTAAAGGCTCCCGCTTCTTCCAAAATTTCGTTTATTCCCGTGTTGGGATAGCCCTTGGAATAAAATAATTTGAAGGCTGCCTTTAGGATCCTTTCTTTTGCAGGGTCTTCCGACCGAATTAAGTCCTTTTGGATTTTCATCTTTTTTTCAACTTTGATTATAATTGTGGTAGACTGATCTGTCTACCACAATTTATCCTGGACTTATCGAGTAGACCACTTTGTCTACCGGAGGCTTTTTATGAGGCTCATGGAAAAAACGGATAAGATTATTACATCCTTTGCCGTTCCTGTCCGTAAATCTGATATAGATGTAAACGGACATGTAAACAACGGGACCTATCAAAGTTATTTTGAAGAAGCAAGGATCAAAACCTTCCAGCTTTTAAAAGAGGAAGGGGAGACAATCCTAAGTTCAGACCGCTTAATTGTCCGCCAATGTGAAATAGAATACAAAGCAGAGTTAAAATATCCGGAAGATGCAGTCATTACTACGGACATCCTTCACTCCGATCCTGAATCTACAGAGATTGTGCAGGAAATTTTTCGTGCCTCCGATTCATTATTAGTATGTAAGGCAAGATTTGTATTAAGTCTTTTCGATGATACGGAAGAAGTCTTCTATTCCGAAGAAAATTATCCCTATGCATTCTATCATCCAATCAGCGTAGGCTGGGCAGAGATGAATCCAGAAGGTAAGGTAAATCTAGATACTATCCAATATTATCTGGACGATGCGAGGATCCGTTCTTCCTACCAATGTGGATTGGATTTACATTCATTACAAGCGAAAGGGATCGGCCCAGTGGTTTACAAAGCAGAATTGAATTATTTCGATTCTATGGGTTTTCCGGATGATTTTGTGATCGTTACGGTTTATCAAAAGGCGGAGAAGAATCGGTTGGCTTTCCGACATGATGTATTCTCTAAAAAAACCAAAAAATTGATCCTTACTTCTGTAGTGCATGGGCTCTTTATGGATCTAAAAAGGAAAAGACCTCATCAATTCACAGAAGAGGAAATGAAAATGATCTTTAGCGTGAAAAATACTCCTCTCTTTGACTGAATTTATGAATTGAAATTTCACTAACGTAAGGAGAGGGTAACTTCGATGAGATTTGAACATTGGGGCCCTCTCCATTTTATTATACTATTTCTTACTGCATTTCTAGGATTCGGACTACCTTATTTCAGCAAAAGAATCGCTTCTTCTAAAATCAAAAATACGATTGGATACGTTCTCGGGATCATTCTTCTTTTAAACTATCTAGTTTATGTAATATACAGGATTAATTCCGGTTATTGGCAGATCCGCTATGATTTGCCTATGGAGTTCTGTAATTGGTCAGCGATCGTAACTTCTCTGGCTTTATTTACTCGAAATAGGACCCTTGCAGAACTTTCTTATTTCTGGGTGATTGCGGGGTCTATACAAGGGGTCATCACTCCGGATCTATCTGTTACCTTTCCTCATATTTACTTTTTTATATTCTTCATTGCACATTCAGGTTTGGTGATCTCCGCTCTTTATGTTGTATTTGGTTTGGAGTTAACTCCTAGAAAAGGAGCAGTAATTCGATCCGTTCTATATAGCCAGATTTACGTTGTAGCCGCTTTGCTTATAGATTTTGCCTTAGATGCAAACTACGGATATATGAGAGAAAAATCCGCAGCAGGTTCTCTAATGGATTATTTAGGTCCTTGGCCTATTTATATTATTTGGATGCAGGTACTCGGAATGATCGTATTTACTCTATTATATCTTCCTTTCTGGAAGAAAAATGCGAGTGATTGACGAGTATTACTCTGATTCTATTTTTTCTACAGCATCCACAGGAATGATCAAGTTTCCGTCCGGTCTTAATACTACGTAGAAACTATCCTGCTGGTAGATAATCCCTCTTTCCATAGATCCGTCTTTTAGATAAAGAATGCGGACTTCTTGGGAGATTTCTTGAGAAGCACCTGGACCTTTGCTATTTAAGATATCCGTAATGGATGCCTTATCCACCTTCTTAACTAACTCCATCAGTTGTTCTCTTTCTTTCAGGTCTTTCGGAGGGAAACGGACCATACTCGCGAACTTTCTTTCCAGATCCGCTTTTTCATCCGGAAGTATTTTTTTAAGAGAATTCTTAAGTTCTTTTGGAGAGATCAAGAACGGATCCTTAGGAAGAGAATCCACATGAGGTTTTAGACTCTTGATTAAAGTTTCGTCTAGTTGAGCGCTAGGTTGGGACTTCTTACTAGCCTTAATCGAATCTTCGATCCTTTTAAGACCTTTCATTCTCGCAGGAGAGAATCCTTTCCATGCCAGTTGTTGTCCCGATTCTATGGTCAGTTGTTGTTTATCGAATAAGATAGGATATTCTTTAGCAAGAAGAGCAATTTCTTCTTTGGTTAACCAACTGGAGACCGACTCAAAGAAAATTGCATCACCAGATTCTAATTTAACTTTTCCTTCTAATACTTTTACAGAAAGAGAAGAATCTGCGCGTTCTTTGTTGACCGAGACCTTAGTTCCTTCTAAGATTAATTTGAAATCATCAGAACCAATGGAAATATTTTCGCCGTCTTTCGGACCTTGGCTATCAAGAAGAACGGTTCCGTATCCTAGAGAAACATGGATCGCATTTTCTTTACGTTCTGCGGTGAAGTCCGTATTAGGTAGGGCTCTAACAGCGACACTCCTTTCCCCTTCTAATTGAACGTCACAGATTGAAGATTTTCCTGATACGATCCTTTTGCCGGATACATCCTCTCCAGCTTGAGAAGTTTTACCTTCGATGGAACATTCACCATAGGAATAAGTAAACTTATCTAAAGTGGCTTCTCCCTTTTTGATCGAAGAATTTTTATAGAAGTATATTCCAAAAGATGCAAATACCAGAGCTGCTGCTGCAAGATAGATTGCAGGTTTAGGGAAAGGAATGATATTTTTAGAAGAAGTCTTAGGAGAAAGGTTTTTTAACTCCAGAGAGGCAGCAGAAGTCCTAAGTTGCGATTGGATCTGAGTAATCTTTCGATATTCCGCCGCTCTTTCAGGGTCTCTTAACACGATTTCCAAAAGTTGTTTTTTCCCGGCAGCATCAAGCTCTTCGGAAAGATATAACTCTAGCAGATCTTCGAAACTATTTGACTGTTGGGTATGTAATGCCATCTTATAGTCCGATCCCTTCTGCTTCAAGATGTGCTTTTAATAATCTAAACGCACTTAGCAAGCGACGACTAACGGTCCTCTCGGATATTCCGAGAGCATCCGCAGTTTCTTTGAGAGTTTTCTTTTGGATTTCCTTCAGTAATATTATACTCTTTTCAGGCTCAGGAAGACGGGAAACCCCATCTTTTAATGCTAAATTGAGAGAATTTTTCTCTAATTCCAGAGGGTCTTCATGATTCCCCCCTGAGAGTTCCGGAAAATTCTCTACATTAATTGAGACGTTGCCCGTCTCCTTCTTTGTACGATTGAAATGTTTAAAATAAAGATTTTTAGCGATCGTGCAAGACCAGGAAGAGAAGCTTCCCCTATTTGGGTCAAAGCGATCCATGACCTCAAAGGCCTTTAAGAATGTCTCTTGGGTCAAATCTTCGGCAATTTCAGGATTTCCTGAAAGTTTGAGCAGGAAATGATACACTGTATTCTTGCAGGACTCGTATAGAGTGATAAATTCCTGTTGGGAAAGACCTTGCATTTTTAGTTTAATCGGGCCAAAAAAAAGGATTTCTGCTAATTTTTGGGATATTCCGATTCTGCGGAAGCAGAAAAAATAAGGCCCCCGAAAATCGAGAGCCCTACCTTTTTTGGATAAAGTAGCAGTTTTCCCGCTACGTAATTTTAGCGCAAGAACTGGAATTTTTCGTTATCAGTCCAAGCACAAGGCCATTGGATCAAGAGACCTCCGTCTCCGGTCGCACCGCCTGCAATATCCAAACACTGGCTGCTATGTTTTGCTTGAAGAGCGAAGAAACCATCTCCGTAAGAGAGTAGTTGGAATCTTTCGTTGTTTCCCCCACCGCAAGAATATTGAATTACATTCATTCCTGCCGCAGTAGACCCACCCTTCACATTCATACATTTGCCGCTATGTTTTGCGATAAATCTAAAGTATCCATCACCTGTGGACTCAAGCGCCCATTTTTGGTTGTCCTGGCCAACATTCGTCCATTGCCAAATATTAACATTGTCGTTGGTGCTAACACCGGAGACATCTAATACCTTACCGCTATGTTTTGCAGAAATCGCTGAATACTCCAAACCCGTAGGATCGTTCACGAAAGAATTGCTTCCTCCTACAGATGATCTTCCACAACCGTCAGATCCACAACCTGCGTAGGAACGCCAGTCTCCTCTTTCCATTGGGTGACCGATTCCGTCGAAACATCCGCCTCCTTGGCAATTCATCCAACTTGGGGCATCTCCACCTCTTCTCAAACGAACAAGGTTGTTCCAAGTGTCTTGGTGATAATCATTGCCACCTGGATTTCTGAAATCTTCGAAATATAAACATCCGCCGGATCCACCGCTATCATGGAAAGATCCATGTGCGTTTTTACCAACGTATGCAACTGGGTGAGTGCCGTTTGCTACTTCAAAGTTACCGGCTTCTTTAGAATACCATCCAGAGTGTTGAGACCAAGCAACTCGTTTCATTTGCCCGTTTACTACCAGGACGCTCATTCCTTCCCAGTCAGCCGCGTGGCTTCCAAAGCTTAGGAAACAAGTACTTTGCCATGCGTAGAAGAACCAGTATCTAATCAGAACTGCATTCGTTCCAACTAGAGAAGTCTCATAGAAAATAGGAACCTGGTTGTTTGAAATTGTGGAATAATCTTTATTACAAAGATCTTGAGCAGAAACTCCTGCAGCTCTTTGAGTATAATAAGTCTGAGGATCACTAGTAAAACATTTTCCAGAATCTCCGGAACCTGTTGTGGTCTCTTGATCGAATCTCAAACGAGGTGCGAATTGTTGCGCAAGTGCATCCTGATCAACGTTTGGTCCACCGTTATCAGCTTGGCAAAGATATAAGCTCATGCTATCGCAATAGCGACCATTACAGCTTGCACCGGCGATATACATAGATTCAGGAGCTACGAATTTTCCACCGTCTTCTTCTGAAATGCCGGAGGTCCAATAACATCCTGTTCTAACACCGTTATTGTTTAATTGAGAACATTTCAAGGAAACGTTATCACAATAACTTCCGGAACATTTAATACCGGTTACGAATGCATTATTATCGCAAACACGATAGTTGGTTCCTTCTTCAGAAAACCAATCTGTCCACCAGCTATTCGTATGAGTGTATCCGGATTCACTTGCGAGAAGATTTACGTCATCGCAATAACGTCCGCTACATTTCAAACCGCGAGTTAAGAAAGTAGGTCCTGTCTCAATTGGGTTTGCACCATCAGTGGTCCAATTCAACCAATGTGGAGGATAAATCTCGTTATGAAAATAAGTGCTGGCTGCGCTAAATAACTTAGATCCATTTCCGCTTTTAGAAGGAAGAAGGCTAGAAAGCACTCCTATTTCCGCTCCGTTCGACGAAGACTTATCGCTGCAAGCCACGAATGACCCACCGAGAAGTCCTATGATTACCAGAGTATATACACCCCGGATGATGATTCTCTTCATTATGATCCCTCTTTAGTTTTAATGTGGAGGTTTTAAGTATTTAAACGACAGAGTAATATAAGCGTCTTAATTCTCACTTATTTTCGAAACGAGATAATATAATTTCTGAAATAAATAAAATTTTTATTTATAAAGCTCGTTCGATTTTAACGAGTAAAGTTTGTTCTATAATTTTTAAAGAAGAAGAAATATTGATACTAAAGGGATGATTAAGATTTGCGGCCCTTCTTTTTAGGAGAAGCAGCTTTTAGATTTTTTGGATCCGTATCTTTGCTCATGCGGATCAATTGTGGTCCCATAAATTTTAGAAATTCTTCTAAGAAGGTAACAAATCCTTTAGAACCTCTATTCTCACTTAGGAAGATCAAGATCCTACGAATTGCTGGATCTTCCGTTAGATCGCCTAGAGCAGTTTCATGAACATTCTTCTTATCTTTATCTAAGAATGCTTTTAGCTCCAAACGAAAGAACAAACAAAGATTGATAAAATCGTGAGTAAGTAATCTGGATTCTCCCCTTTCAATTTTTCCTAAAAGGTTAGGGTTGAATGGAACTCCGTATTCTTTTTTAAGAGCATCAGCAAGCTCCTTTAAAGAGAGACCTTTCTCCATCCGGCAATATCTGAAGACGTCGCCTATTTTAACATAAATTGATTCGATGGAGCCGTTTTCCATATTTTGAACACTAAAAAGTGTTAAGAATAGAATATGATCTGCGAAGGGGCTCAGCTTCGAATCGAATTCTTTTTCTCCGGATTGACTTAGCTCGATTTATACTGAATTTTCTATTCTAAGAGTATTTTAATTACTTTTATATATTTTTTATTCTCTATATTACTTTCTTACTTTTCCGCAATGTTGCTTATTCCCTAAATCTTAGGGATTATTTCTTTCCCGGGAAAAATTTCAGACTTCAGAATTAAAGATTCAAAATTTGGTTTGGAGCTTTGTTGTATAATTAGAATGGAAACAGATACAAAAGAACTAGACCGTATTACCTCTCATCCTTCCATCTGTGGAGGTAAACCAGTAATTCGGGGAACCTCAATCCGAGTTTTAGAAATATTAGATATGATTTTTTTAGGATTCGGATACCGTGAAATCCTGAATGAATATCCAAATATTAAGGTTTTGGATATCGAAGCATGTTTGGAATACGCTTCCAAAAGATTACATTCTCCGATATTAGATAAAGCAAATCGAGAACTTCCACGAGAATTCGCTTCCGAATTAAGAGACGCTGACCGGAGAGTTTCTTAAGTAAGTTCAGATTTTTGAAGCCCGCGTTGCGGCGGGCTTTAGTCGCTTTCGGTTCTGAAGTCAAGTCCGCATAGCGGACTATAAAAAATAGAAAGCTCAGAGGATTAAAGCCTTTCTCCTAAGATCGGTCCTCCGACTTTTTGCATCATTCTCTCTTTAGTTAAGATAAGATCCTCTCTATTGTCCGCAGCCATCTCTGCAGGACCATCCAAATAGATTGCACCTTTAGGACATGCCTCTTCGCACATTCCGCAGAATATACAACGTAATAGATCTATCTCGAACTTCTTAGCGAATTTATCTTCTGGATGAAGATGTTGAATTTCAGGAGTTACATGTCCTGCTTCTATCTTAATTGCGTCCGCAGGACAGATCCACATACAACAGAAACAGCTAGTACATCTCTCTCTGCCGATCTCATCCCGTTTCATCGTATGCATTCCGCGGAAACGAGGTGAGAACTTTCTCTTCTTCTCAGGAAATTCTAATGTGACTGCACCTTTTAGAAAAGCGGCTTTGATAAAATGTTTAAGAGTGATCCAAAGACCATTTGCAATTGAATAAGAATAAAGTCTTTGATACCAAGCGGGCTTATGTTTTGCCGCTACATTAATTACATTAACGGTTCCCAACGGCTGCCTCTCTAGGGTTAGAACGTAATTCTAAGGTTTTCTTTTCTAATAAGGAGAAAATTTCCGCAGAGCTTGATAAACCTTTTGGTGCTTCCATAGATTTACTGAAGTTCTGGATCCATCCCTTCTTATTCGTGAAACTTCCACTTTGTTCTGAATAAGCTTTGATCGGTACGGAATACTTAGCTTTAGTCGTATCTTCCGTAAGATTCGTTTCTAAGATTACTATAGATTCGGAAGGAACACCAGCCAAGATTTCGGAAACCTTTTCTTTAATTACAAAGATCAGATCAAATTCACCTTTTGCGGCTGCAGAACGAATAGAGTCTATTCCTTCTGCGGAAACAAAACCTGCATCTAATGCACCTTTAGTATTCGGTCTTTTGTCGGTGGTGTATAGGAAATCCACTTGTTCAGGCTCTTTGTATTGTTCCGAACTTACTCTTGCTTCAGTTACAAATGTAACTCCAAGCTTGGATAAAGATTCTTTGATAGATTTTAAGTTTTGATCTGACTCGTGAGCCCCGCCTATAACAGCGATCTTTTTGGATTTAGAAATTTTTTCGGAAATTTCATCCAGAACAGTGATACTCACACTTGCTTCTCCATTTTTATAGAAGGAGAAAAGTCTGTTTGTATTTAGCCAATCCACATTGAATCTTCCTTTATCACAAAGGAAATACTGGTCTTTCTCCTCGTCTACACGAGGCATATAGCGGAACATTTTGTTGTCTCTTACGTTTGTGTAAGTTTTACAACCTGTACTACATCCAGGACACACTGATTCTTCGGATTTATACCACCAAACCCTGGACTTGAATAATGTTTTATGATTTAATAATGCACCAACTGGGCAGATATCTGCAAGCGCACCCTGGTAATTATGATTGATCGGTTCTTCTTTTGCGAGACCTATAATGGAATGATATCCTCTTTCGAAGAGTCCTAAGTTGGATTCTCCGACCATTTCTTCTTCGAAACGAACACAACGATAACATACGATACAACGATTATGATTGATGATCAGGTTGGAACCGATCTCTTCCTGAGGAATATTCCTTTTTTCTAATGTGAATCTGGAATTCCCTTTTCCTTCTTTAAAGGAATTGTCTTGGAGTTGGCATTCTCCGGCTTTATCACAGACAGGACAATCTAATGGGTGGTTCGCAAGTAGGAATTCCATCGTTCCTTCTCTCGCTTCTATGACTCTATCACTCTTTGTAATGATAGAAAGTCCTTCAGTGACTTTAGTATTGCAGGCGACTTGTAAACGGGGAATCCCTTCTATCTCAATGAGGCACATGCGGCACATGCCCACTACAGACAATTTAGGATGATAACAGAAAAACGGAATATCCACTCCGGCATCTTTGGCTGCGGATATCAGATTTTTTTTCTCGTCGACCTCGTATTCGATCCCGTCTATCTTTATCTTGACCACTCGAACCTCCGTTTTTCTAAACAAACCAGGGCGCCAAATTTCATTTGAAACGTACTATTCTAAGTTGGCAACCCGTTTCTAGATGCAAAGATCTGAGAGCCTGTCTCAGATTCTTAAAGTCGATTAGCGGACTGAGAGACAAATTCAGAGTTTTAGATCTTTGTAATAATCTGGAACTTTGGCCCATTTTTGGAACCACTGAGGATTCATCGCCCTTTGGTAGAGATACGCATCTACTAGAACCAGGTTTATCGCTGCTTCCACAATCGGAACCGCTCTTGGTAGAACGCATGGATCATGCCTGCCTTTCGCTTCCAGTGTAGTTTCTTTTCCGTCGATATTTACAGTATTTTGTTTTTTGAAAATAGTAGAAGTGGGCTTAAACGCAGCTCGAACCACCAAAGTTTCTCCGTTGGAGATCCCACCTTGGAGTCCTCCGGAATTATTTGTACGAGTACGAACTCTTCCGGTTTCTTCTTCTACATAGAACTCGTCGTTATGAGTGCTTCCGGTCAGAAGAGTTCCAGAAAATCCGGAACCTACTTCAAAACCTTTACAGGCGGGAATAGAGAGAATTGCTTTAGCTATGTCGCCATCTAATTTATCGTAAACAGGATCTCCAAGACCTGGAGGAAGATTATAGGAAGCAGAGCGTATAATTCCGCCTACACTGTCTCCCGCTTCTTTCATTTCTAAAATGAGAGAACGCATTTTATCTGCTGCCTGGGTATCAGGACAACGGACCTCATTTACATCTACTTCTTCCCTTGTTTGCGGATATTTGTTTTCTGCAATTTCAGAAGAGATGGTTCCGATTGTGTCCACCCAAGCCACTGTTTTAATGCCCAGATCATCCTCTAAGATCATTCTGGCAATTGCACCTGCAGCCACTCTTGCGATTGTTTCACGGACAGAGGATCTTCCTCCTCCTACGTGTGCGCGGAAACCGTATTTGGTTTGGTAAGTATAATCTGCATGAGAAGGACGAAAAGTTTCCCTTAGATTTTCATAATCTTTGGAGATCGTGTTCTGATTGTTTACGATCAATGCGATCGGACTCCCGATCGTTTTTCCTTCAAAAACCCCGGAGAGAACTCGAACAGTATCCGATTCGTCCCTAGGAGTGGTGAGTTTACTTTGTCCGGGTCTTCTTCTGTTTAAATCCTTTTGGATCTCATCCAATCGGATCGGAATCCCCGCAGGAACTCCTTCAACAACAACTCCCACGGCTTCGCCATGAGATTCTCCGAACGTACTAACTTTGAATATTTTACCCCAGCTGGAAGGCATACAGTACCAGAAAACAGGAGACCACCAACGGAAGAAAGTAGGATTCCGAAGCGATAAGGAAAAGAGAACTGTTTACGCGACAGATTTCGGAGCTGTTTTACGGTAACTTCTATCGATGAGATCGAATAAAGGCGGATCCAATTCAGGATCGATTGAATAGATCACCCGTCTTGGGTCCACGGCATTCGCTAGATTGAAGACCGCCTTTCTAATATCAGGACGGAAAGTTTTACGATCGTAACCTACGATCTTTAGTTTTCCCTTATTCGAAAAAACAGGCCTGATCGTTCCAACTCTTTCTAGAAGAGGGCGAGTTTGATTTTTGTTAATTTCTCGGATCACGCATGTCTCAAAATGGATTTTATGCTGAGAATCCGTAGAAACTACGATGACATAATCTCCCACATTCAGAACACTTTTGTTCTCACATAAACTCAGGGCCATAAAATCGAAAAATTCCTTAACTACTCTTTCATTATATGAGAAAAAGCTGTTATTCAAGATCAACTTCATAGCAGTAATAGGGGAATATGCAGATCTCCAACGTTGCTCGCTACTAAGAGATGCGAATTCTCCCGCGATCGAAATAATAGCGGGATCATCTTCACTATAAGAATTGTTTTGCAGAATATACAATTGTTTCTGCATATCTTCTACAAGTACACTTCTAGAAGGATCGTTCTTATATTTTTCGTAATATTCTCCTAGTCGTTTCTGTAGGAAAGTTGTAGAAGGATAATTATTATTTAATCCTTCTCCTCTATATGGTCTATGACTGTTTAATACTGCGGTTTTTACAGGGCTTTGGATAGAAGCCATGTTTCCGATCATCAAGTAGCTAATGATAGGATGGTTTTTTACATATTCGAATTCTTCAGTGCTTAGATTTCCATGCTCAGGAAATTTCATTCTGACCTTGCCTATATCTACCATATAAGCAGCCATCATCAGATTCAATTGTTGAGCTTTAGAATTCTCGCTATCCTTAATGGAAATAGCCTTCAAGCTACGAAGCTTCATTGCCATAGAGATAACAGTTCTTTTAGTCAGAACTTCCGAGTCAGTTTCAACTCCAGCGGATTTCATAACTTCGATTACGTTGACTAAACCTAATTCAACATCTTGGCTATTCGCGAAGTCATCTAGGATTACATCAATCGCCTTCGCAACATTCTTCACATGATTTCCGTTTAAAGGATAATCTCTCAAATCCTTGAGAAGATCGGAAGCCTGCCTTGCCATCTGCAAGGTAAGATCAGGATTCACTAATTTTATATAAGAAACTTTTTTGCCGTTTACTGAGTCAGGCTGGTCTACTTGTATCCCTACTTTATGTCTTTCGGATAGTAGGTAATAAATACCTTGTAGTTCGAACTTTTGTAGTTTATTAATATCCGCTTCGGTTGCGCTGTCTTTGCGATGGATTAAGATCTGTCCGTTCTTATTGTAAAAGTCAACCGGGATAGATTGACTTTCCTTAAACTGTCTAATTACTTCCGCATTGAACTCAAATCTTTCAAGTCTGAGAGGATCGATTGGACCACTTTGAAATTGAGTCATAGTAAAAATCCATACGCATTACCAGAGGGCCAAATAAATAAGCCCAAAGTATATAACGTTTAAGTAAGATATTTGTTTAGTAACAAAGAAATGATTCAGCCTCGCAAGTAGGCAAGAATAAATTTCCGAAATTGTGTCAATCGATCAAGAAACGGGCGCTTTAGAGGCAGAATCCGAATCGGAAGAAGTCCTAGAGGGATATGTTTCCCTAACTTTACGATCCAATGAGTCAAAAAACTCAGGATCGATTTCCGGATCTACTAGATAGATGATCCTTCTAGGGTCAGCATTACGTTCCAAGTTGAATATCGCTCTTCTTCTATCCACGGTCAAGCTGCCCATTTCGAAGCCGGAAATCCTTACCTTTCCATTATTTGCAAACTTCGGTCGGATGGTTCCAATCCTTTCTAACATAGGTCGGATCGAATTTTTATGAGAATCTTTGATAATACAGATCTCGAAGAATACCTTACGATTTGAATCCTGAGAAGCTACAATAACGTAATCTCCGATTTTCACGAATGGCTGGTTATCACATAAAGATAGGCCTACATGATCGAAAAAATCTTTGAGAGTTTTTTCGTTATAAGCAAAGAAACTATTATTCAGGATAAGTTTCATCGCCTTGAGACCGTCCATCGGTTCTCTCCAAGGCTGAGGAGTAGTTAGGGAAGCGAATTCACCCGCGATGGAAAGAATTCCGATATCTTCGTAAGAAATAGCGTTAGTGAGAATGGACTTAACCTGTCTTTGGATATCAGTAGCTAAAAGATTTTTGCGATAATCGTCTTTGTATTTTTCTCTGTAACCTTGGAGCTTTTGAACTAATGGTTTGGTTTGGGGATAATTATTATTCATCCCCTCTCCGCGATGAGGTCTATGGTGATTCAAAACTACTGATTTGACCGGATCCTCGATCTCGGGAAGATTAGCGATCATTAGGTAGCTGATGATCGGATGGTTTTTAATGTATTCCAACTCTTCCGGTTTTAGATTTGCGTGAGTCGGGATCTTCATTTGAGTATAGCCGATATCCGCGAGATAAGAAGCCATCATCAGATTCATCTGTTCCGTCTTCTTCTGATCCATATCTACTTTGGTAAAAACCTTTGCGGCCCTTACCTTCAATGCCATTGCGATCACAGTTCTTTTAGTGAGAACTTCTGAGTCCACAGGCATTCCGGCATTCTTCATTACTTCTATAATATTGACTAGTCCGGTCTCCATATTCGGAGAAGATTTAAAATCATCTAAGACTGCGTTAATGGATTTATTGATCTCTTTAACATGATCTCCATTTAAAGGGAACTTTTTGATATCGGATAATAGATCGGTTGCTCCTTTGGACATATCCAAAGTGAGTGTTGGATTAATAAGTTTATCGAAAGAAGGATCTAAGGAACCTTTTTTACTCGAGCCTGGATGGATCTTAGCAATCTCAGCAGTTAAAAAATAGATCCCTTGTTTTTCGAATTTTTGAAGGCGACTGATATCGTCTCCAGTGGCCATATCCTTTTTATGAATTAGGATCTGTCCGTGTTTATTATAAAAATCGACAGGTATAATTCTATTTTCTCGAAAGTGTTGGATCACTTCTTCCGTAAAATCGAATTTTTGTAAATCTCTGGCTGCGTCCATCGTTAGGTGGAAGGAACTCCTACAATATAATATCGGCAAATTGATCCGATGAATCGAATCATTCCAATACTATAATACGTCTCTTTATGGGTTTAGTAATTTGGACGTTTCAAATATGCCCGATCAAACTTGATTTAGGCTGCTTTGCAAAATATATCTGCGGATCCGTTCTTCTGTGGAGCTTCCTGCGAACCCGAGTCCTGTACGCGAGTCGGTTAGTATGAATGTGTCCTGGGCTTTTAAGGACTTACCGTCTGTTCTAACTTCGCCGGAGAGAATATTTATCCCCAGATCCTTAAGAACTCCGGTCACAAAGTATAATAAACCTTTTCTATCCGGAGCTTCTAAGTAAAACTTTGTAGCGGAATTACCAGGTACGTCTTCAAACTCCAATTGAGAATCTTGTCCTAAATAAAATGTATTTCGAATATCTATTTCACTTGAGGTTTGGATCATCTCTTCCAACGCATTATCATCGGAAAAGACAGAAGACATTAAAATGCCTAGTTTGGATGCCTTGATTTTAGAATCTGTTTCAGGAGATCTAAGAAGAAATTCATCGTAACTGATCATGGAGTCGCCGTCTTTAATCGTGCGAATGTCTCCGGAAAGGATCTCGAATCCCATAAAGAACATTGCCTTCACCATCTTGTGAAGTGTTCCTGGGGCAGTTTCAGAAGTCTTGAGAGTAACTCTATAGACCCCGTATTCTTCTTTGTAGTTAAATTCTATCATAGTTTCCGCTTTCCTACAAAGCCTGCATAATCCTTGAAAAATAACACTCAAAAACCCGAGTTTTCGAGGAATGTTTTCAAAGTCTAAATGAGTAGTAGCTCCTTTTTCAATATTCTGTCTCCTAAAATTTTTCATCAATGAGACAGAAGTTCGAGGAAAATCCGCTGCTACCGGATATACGGGGAAAGCCCTCCCGAATATACTGGGGAAATCGGAGAAATTTTTTTACTAACCGATACGCCCTTCTTCCCGCTGGGGATACATATATGACAAATAAACAGAAATTTACCGAAGGATTCAAATTCGGAAAAACACAAGCGACGTATTCTAACTCAACTGTGGCCGGACCTAAGGTTCCACAAGGAAGCCAGGCTGCAAGAGGCTCTTATTCTTCTTCTTTAGGGCCAAGTTTTGGAGGAACCGAACCTTCTTCCGAATCTCCTTTTCTAGTACTTCTCGGACTAGGCAGATATTTTAAGAATTATAAAGTACGATTGGGGATCGTTTTAGGCCTTCTTTTTACCGAAATCATCGTTTATTCTGCGATTCCTTTCTCTTTTAAGTTTTTGATTGATGAAGCTTTGATTGGGAAAAATGAAAAAGTTCTATATATCACAGGTGCCCTGCTGATCGGAGGCACGATCTTAATCACCGCTGCAGGAACTGTCCGCGATTATTTATACAATTGGGTCTCCGCTCGTGCCATAAGAGACATGAGAGAAGAGTTATTCATTCATTTACAAAGAGTGAACCTGGACTTCTACGCAAATACCCGATTGGGAGATATTCTCGCAAGATTTTCTACCGACCTGTCTGCTCTAGAAAACGCAGTACTTGCATTGATTCCTTGGGGAATTTCTCCATTACTCGAAGCAATCTTTGGAACCGCTTTATTATTTGCTCTAGATTGGAAATTAGGCGCCATTGCTACTTTGATCTGGCCAATTACTTTCTTAGGGCCTGTATTCTTCTCTACTAGATCTACCGCAGCAAGTTATGAAAGAAAGATAGAAGAAGCCAAGGTCCTCACCGCCGTTGAAGAATCTATCTCCGCTCAAAACCTGATCCGAGTTTATGATCTGGATGGAGCTTTTTGGGATAAATTTAAAGGAAATTGTGAAAAACTATTTCATGTTTCTTTAAGACTAGGGCTGACCAATTCATATCTGGAACGTTCTGCCTCCGGTGGAATTTTACTTTTACAAGCAGTACTTTTAATTTCAGGCGCATGGTTTGCTTTCCATGGAATGGTGAGTGTTGGAGCGTTAGCGGCTTTTCTTCCTCCATTCTTGAATTTATCTTATTCTCTGCTTTATGTGTCCCAGTATTTTCCAACTATGAACCAAGCAAGTGGTTCGGCTAGGAGAATATTAGAGATTTTAAGAACTCCTACTTTCGAATCAGAAGGAGGAGAACGTCCATTTGCACCTTCTGAACTACAAAATTCCATTAAACTAGAAGATTTACATTTCCGTTATAAAGGTAGAACTAAGAACCTTAGCGGCGTAAACCTAGAGATCAAAAAAGGAACTTATACTGTTATCCTTGGACAAAGTGGTTCCGGAAAAAGTACCATTCTGAAATTCATATTAGGAATGATGGAACCGAACCAAGGAAAGGTTTCTTTAGACGGGATCGCAATGGAGAAGATCCGTTTGGATGCACTTCATTCCATGATCGGAATCGTATTCCAAGATACTTTCTTATTCCATACAAGCATTCTGGAAAATATTCGTATGGGACGCCCGGACGCAACTCCGGAAGAAGCGATTGAAGCCGCAAAACTTGCAGAGATCCACGAATTCATTTCCGCACTTCCTGATGGATATGAAACAATCGCAGGAGACAAGGGATCTAAACTTTCCGGTGGAGAAAAACAAAGGATCGCACTTGCAAGAGCTCTAGTGCGTAATCCTCAAATTCTACTCTTGGATGAGGCTACTTCCGCCTTAGATCCAATTACGGAAGCAAGGATCCTAAAAACTCTGCAAAAATTAAGAGAAGGAAGAACCATTGTTTCTGTGACCCATAGACTGACAGGTTTACACGCGGCCGACCAAGTAGTGGTCTTAAAAAATGGAAGTCTGGAACCTTATCCTTCTCCGGAAAATGATTCACTTTCCGCGGCCGCAATCGGATTATAGGAATATGCTGAAAGTACCGACTTACGTTTCCGAGTCTCCTATCGGAGGCCTTGGAGTTTTTGCAGGTAGAGATATAGAAGAAGGTGAACTCGTGTGGGAGTTCCATCCTAAAACTGTTTGGACCCTAACAGAAGAAGAAGTCCAAGCTCTCCCGGAAAGACTACAAAATCTGATCTATACATATTCTTATTTGTTCGAAGGGCAATGGTACTTTTGCGTGGATAATTCCCGTTTCATGAACCATAGCGATCAATCAAACACTTTGGAAGATAAAAGTGGGGTCCAGGGAGAAAGTAATCCTTTAGGAAGGGACAGAGCCGTCCGCAAGATCCTAAAGGATGAAGAATTAACCTGCAACTATAAACAATTCGATCAGAACTGGAAAGATAAACTTCCCTCTTAATAATCTATCTTAAGATCTTTGATCTTCTTATCCAGGGTGTTTCTGTTGATGCCTAAGAACTTAGCAACTCTGGTCTTGGTATATTTAAATTTTTTCATTGCATACTTGATCAGTCTTGCCTCGACTTCTCCCACTACAACTTCCATAGCTCTTCCATCTAGCGCATCTAAATGAGCTGGAGAGAACTTGGAACTTGCTACTTCGGAAGTGGCATCCGGATCTACACCAACTTCTACTTCTTCTCCCTCGTCTCCGTAAAGAATACGTCCGCTAATCTCGGAGAAGTCCTGTATATCCAACATTTCTAATTGAGAAAGTACTACTGCTCTTTCAATTACGTTCTCTAATTCACGAACGTTACCAGGCCAGCTATAACTCATTAGAAGTTTATGAGCCTCTCTAGTAATACCTTTGATCTTCTTAACATTCTCAGAAGTGTATTTAGTAATGAAGTGATTGATCAGAAGAGGGATATCTTCAGGTCTTTCGCGAAGAGGCGGGGTCAACATATTGACCACGTTCAAGCGATAGTATAAGTCAGCTCGGAATAGTTTTTGGGAGATCAGATCTTCCAGATCCGCGTTAGTCGCAGCTATGATCCTTACGTCGATCTTCTTAGGTTTAACAGAACCTACCGCTTCTATTTCTTTTTCTTGAAGAACTCTCAAAAGTTTAGATTGAAGATTGAGATCCATTTCTCCGATCTCATCCAAGAAGATGGTTCCGGTATCGGCCATCTCAAACTTTCCTTTTTTATCCGCAACTGCACCGGTGAACGATCCTTTTTTATGACCGAATAATTCAGACTCTAAAAGATTTTCAGGAATCGCGGCACAATTGATCTTGATAAAAGGTTTATCACCTCTGGAAGAGTTATAATGGATTGCTGAGGCAATCATCTCTTTTCCGGTTCCGGATTCTCCAGTGATCAATACGGATGCACGAGAATCTGAGACAAGTTGGATCATCTCGAAAAGTTTTTCCATGGACTTGGACTTTCCGATTAAAGAACCGAACTTATACTTATTCTTAAGTTCTCGTTTTAATAGAATGTTCTCTCTAGAGATCTCTCGTTTTTCTTCATCGATCAGTTTTTGGATACGGATCGCTTGGTAAATTACTGAGGCGACTACCTGAAGGAAGTCCAAATACGTTTTTAGATCCACGTATTTTTTATGAACGAAGAATACGCTGACTACGCCTAATACATCCGTGTCCGACTTAATAGGTGCCGCAAGGAAGCTAACGTTCTCAGGATTGTTCTTAAAATGGCTGGCGTTTCCTAATCTATTTAGGAAATTTTCATCGCTAACGATTGATTCTACGATGACAGCTTCTCCGGATTCATAAACTTTTCCGGTAACACCTTCTCCGGGAAGGTAGACTCCTTTTTCCATTTCCTCTGCAGTGAGTCCTGACGCAGCGCTGAGTTTCAGTATATTCTTCTCTGAATCGAATAGAACGATGGAACCTCTTTCCAAGTTAAGAGATTTATCCAATCGATCCATCACATCGTCGAAAATTTCCTGAAGAACTAATGTAGAAGTTACAGTTCTAGAAATATCTATGAGTACTTGTTGGATCTTATTCTTCTGCTCCAATTGTCTGAAAGTCTGGAGGTTCTTGAAGATCTGAGCCGCCATATTGGCCAGAGTGGAAACGAGTTCCAAATGTTCTTCGCTAAAGGCCTGCTTTCTGCTAGAGTCGAGGGAGATAACACCGATAACCTCGTCTTCCACAATCATTGGAACGGCAAGCTCGGAAAGGATATCATCCTTAATGGAAATGTAATGAGGGTTTTGGGTAACATCATTAACGATCATCCCTTCACCGGAAGCCGCAACGATACCAGTGATACCTTCTCCTACTCGGAGTTTCACTTTAGTTCGGACCGAAGGGTTCATCCCGCGGAAAGTAACGATGTCCAAGACCTCGTCTGCTCTGCTAATAAGCATGAGGGAACCGGAACCAACCTCACAAATTTGGATACATCTCTCCAAAATCAGATCCAGAAGGCGATCTGGATCTAAAGTCGAATTCATTGCGGTTGCCACTTCTTGTATGTGGCGGAGAGGGCTGGGTTTTATGTAACCGGACATCTGCTTAAAAAAGGTGCTGATTGATGATTTTGCGGTCAAGGAAAAAAACTTAAAATCCAAGCACCTCGCTTTCTTTCCAGGAAAGAATGCAGAATTTGTATCAAAATAGATTTATACTCACGATTTCAGATGACATAATATTACGAATGATCGATATACTTTCAAATTTCAGAATAAAATAATCTTCGAAATTTAGAACGAATTCTCGTTATCTGATGATTTTATTTAAAATAAGATGAAAACGTCTTTCCTCTGATAAACATTTTCTTTACCATTTTTCTCCGGATGTCCTGCGTATTTTGCGGAGAGTTTTATCTTCCGGACGGGAAACTCAAAGACGGAAAATTTCTTTGTAATACCTGTGGAAGAGAATGGATCTTAGAAAAAAGAAAACGAAATAGGATCAAACCTCCTGAAGTCCATGCATTATCTAACGAGATCTTATTAGAATTTCTTTCTCTTTTTAATACTAGCCCGAATCTGGACGACCTTCTTCAAAATTTTACTAACCTAGCATTCAGAAAATTGAATCTTCCCGGGATCTCAGTCATGGTGTATGAGCCAAGATTGGATCGTATCCTAGTAAAATCCTGCAAAAATAAAAAAGGTCCTGCTTTAGAAAAATTAGCATTCAGGATGGAAATCAAAAAAGGAGAACAGAACGGCCCCTTAGGGCAAGCAATCGAAACTTGCAAATCCGTTTATTATAGGTTTGATGAACAACCTCATAAACAAATCAGACAATATGGTCGTGTAAATAAAGTAGAATCAGAACTTTCAGTCCCAATCCATCTCAAAAAAGAAGTATTAGGATTAATTAATGTAGATTATGAAAAAGATGATCCGATCCAAGCGGAGAAGGATCGTTATTTTCTGGAATTGATCGCAAGTCAATTTGCAACCACTTTAAAAAATAGGATCCTTTTCGAAGTATCTCAAACCCAATCCAGAAATTTCAGAAATCTTCACTCTGCTGCTTTAAAACTAAGTAGTTTAGGATTTAAATATAGGACCGAAATTTTTCGGGTCATTCTTCTTTCTTTAACCGAATTTTCAGAAAGTAATCTTTTCGTTTTGTTAGAAAGAAAAATAGATGAGGCAGGAAAAACTATCTCTACAGAAGGACATATACTTACAGGAAGTCCAAGAGCACCAGAAATCAAATTAAATGTACAATTAAAAGGAGAATGGAACGTACTTAAAAAATTAACAGAATCAGCCATCCTAATGGATTCCGTCGATTTGAAAGAGTGGAAAACATTAGGGAGTAACGGGAAGAAAAAACATTTAGCGATCTTACCTGTATTGCGTTCCGATAATTCAGAGATTTGGATACTTCTCGCCAAAGAAGAAGAACTACATTGGAGCCCTGAAGAAATTGATGTATTAAATGCATTTGCAGTCCAAGCTGGGATTTCCATACAAAATTTTCACTTATTCCACCAGAGAGCTGAAAAAGAAAGATTAGATAAAGAAATAGAGATCGCAAGAGATTTACAAAGATCCTTACTTCCTAGAAAAATGCCCGATCATCCGAATTACGAATTTGGAGGGATCATGGTTCCTGCAGTTGGAGTTGGTGGGGACTATTACGATTTTATAACACATCCAACAAACAAAGAAACTTATGTTTGTATCGGAGACGTGAGCGGAAAAGGGGTCCCGGCAGGAATTGTAATGGCTACTGTTAGAACAGTGATCCATTCCTTGGTAAGAAAAAATCCAAGTCCTTGGGAGATTTTGCAAACCGTAAACACGTATCTATATCAGAATTATTTTAAGGATATTGTATCTCCTCGTTTCATGTCTTTGACAATCATTCATTGGGATCGAAACGAAAATCGTTTCGTATTCAGCGGCGGAGGCCAGGGAAATATCCTAGTCTATCGTAAAAAGGAAAATCGTTTAGAGGAAATTCCAACGGGTGGAGTAGTTTTAGGAATAGATCCCGACATAGATCATTTTGAGAACAGTGGGGAATTCAATTTAGAGCCAGGAGATTTTTTCCTGATGTTTACGGATGGAGTTTGGGAAGCCATGGATCCTTCCGAAGACTTTTTCGAAATGGAAAGACTTCATAAATGTGTTTTTGAAGCCAGAAAGGAAAGTCTTCCCCTTCTTTTAGAAACTGTTTTAAAAAAGATAAAAAACTTTACCGGGGAAAGGGAACAGACAGATGATATTACTTTAATAGGCGTAAAACGCTTAAAATAAGAATGAACGAAACCTTAGAATCCATTTTTCAATCCGCTTGGTCGAATTTAAAAAACTACCAAGACTTCATGAAAAGTAAACCTGCAGTGATCGCTTTCTCCGGCGGAAAAGATTCTTCTTTACTCCTTCAATTCTACCTTTGGCTTCATAATGAAAATTTAATCTCTCATTTTCCTACGATCTATCATTTGGATCATTCCATTCGTGATAACCTAGATCAGGAATCCGAAATTTCAAAGTATATCAACTCAATAGCTCCCAATTCTACTTTTAAAAAAAAAACGTTCCTAAGTTTGCAACTAAGACCAAACTAAGCTTAGAAGAAGCAGGAAGAGTTCTTAGATTTAGAGATCTAGAAAAAATTTCTGAAAAGATAGGCGGTTATATTGCAACTGGTCATCATGTAGAAGACTATTTAGAAACAGTACTTCTACAACTCATCAGAGGTGGTGGTTGGAATTCTCTACGCACTTTGGGAGTTTTAGAGAATAATAGATTTAGACCATTAATATTATTCGGAGAAGAAGATCGTAAAATAGCACTATCAAAAGCAGATTGGCCAGTATTCGAAGACGAATCCAATCATTCTTCGCGTTATCTTAGGAATAGGATCCGATCCGAACTTCTTCCTGTACTTTTAAAAGAAGGAGCCGATCCCGATAAAATTTTTCATAATTTTCATGATTCAGATATTCCTAGACGCGGAATAACAAGCCGCAAAGTAAATGAAGATGAGATTAGAACAGTATCCAGACAAATTTTGGAAGAAGAGCCGGCATCGATCTGTAAACAAGTTCTGGACTTACATTTGAAAAGTTTAGGCCTTCATCCCTTGAATTCTCAATTCCTTACGGATCTTCTTCATAATCTGGACAGAAAAGTTTCTTTCTCTCTCGAAAACAAAGAAGTTTGGTTTTGGAAAAGTGTTTCGTCAGATTTGTACATCTTACCCAAAACTGCTTCTTATTTGAAACCGTTCAGTTATAACTCTGACTCTTTCTTTTTGAAGTGGAACGGTAAGACAAAAAAGATACCGAAAAATTGCGAGCCGTCTAACGACGGAGAAGGAGAAAAAATCCTGCTTGGAGGAATCCATCGAGACGTTTCCGAAATCCTTAGAGAGAAAGAGATTCCGGTTCCGGTCAGAAAAATGCTACCCATTCTAAAACGGGAAGGGAAAACTGTATTGGTTTGTCTTCGTATGTGGGATACCCGTTTGGATGATATTCGATCGGATGATTTCCTTCAAGATTAGAGAGTCCAGAGGTTTATGGAAGAACTCCAAGAATTAAAGCCGGACCCATTCTTTAGAGAAGTTAGATTTCTGTCTTCTTATGCAGACGCTTCTAAAGTTCCTTCCAAAGGTATCCCACATATTGCATTCGCAGGTCGTTCCAACTCCGGAAAGTCCAGATTATTAAACGCAATTGTAGAAAGAAAGTCCTTAGCAAAAGTTTCCGCAACTCCAGGTAAAACTAAACTTCTTAACTTCTTCTTAGTTTCAAAATCTTTATTCTTAGTAGATACTCCTGGTTTCGGTTATTCTGCAAATTCTCATAAAGACCATGAGCAGATGATGGACCTTTTGATGAATTATCTGAACTCGGCTAAAGATCTAAAATGTTTATTCTTATTATCAGATGCACAAAGAGAATTACCTGACGAAGAATTAGAATTGATCGGTACCTGTTTCGAAAAGGGAACTAAACCTGTTTTAATCCGTACTAAAGTAGATAAACTCAATCAGTCTGAACTTTCCAAACTTAGAAAGAAAATGAAAAATATTCAGGGATTATATCCTATGTTAGAAATCGTTTTCGTTTCTCCGAAGTACGGAAAAGGACTACCTGAACTCAGAAAGATCATTGAGAATATGATGAAATCATTGATCATTCCTCCGATGGAAGAAGACGCGATCCCTCAAGAGACTAACGAACAAGGTTGAAATTAAGCGTGAGTTTCTAAAAGGTTACCGGCGGAGTTAATTGCATCTCCGTAATATACCTGTCCTGCAAATTGGATCTGTTTTTGATTTAGTTCTTGGATTGTTTTTAAGGTCTCGTCTAAAAGAGCTTTCAGTTTTTCCTGGCTTAATGCCATTTCCAACTTACGTTTTCTTTCAATGAGTTCCATATGACGACGAGCTTCGTCTTCCGATTTTCTTTCCGGATCTTCATGAGAAGAAACCTGATTCTTATCCAAACGGTTCAATTCTAGATCGATATCGCGTAGTTCGGACATAAGTTCCCATTCTTTATCCGAGATAAGATCAGAATGTGTGGCCGCTTCTTTCTTCTTTGCAGAATCGACCTGTTTGTTGAAATTCCTACCTTCTTCTTCATTTAAAGGTGAAAGATTGGATTTCTTTTCCTCGGTCTTTTTAACCGTTGTTGCTTTGGTTTCTCCGGCAACGGCTACTAATTTACCGTCTCTAAGCTCGTATTCAATAGATACATCAATAGATCTAAGCTCAGCATTGTCTCGAATTGCTTCGTTGCGAAACTCTGCAACATGTGCAAGCTCATGAGAAATAACATGGAGTACAGAACTAGCCTGAGGCGCACTTTCCAGTTGCCCATGGCCAATGTATTTAACCGAAGTATCTTTCGGTCTTTCCATCATGGAAGAAGATTGTATAACTCCCAGGTTCATCCTATTATAAATGTCGGCCTGGCAAGCCTTGAGTTTAGAGCTTTGGAAAAAAATTCCCTTTACTTAATAGAAAAACGTTATTTGCAATGAGCTATCTTATTAAGTATCTCAAGTATGCTTGAGTCGCAAAGATCATGAAATACTATCGCATATCTTTGCCCCATGTCGCTAATCGTTTTACGAATAACCTCTCCTGGTATCTCACAAGTAAACATTGGTGACATAATCGTTATCTTTTTACCAGGAATCCAATCCTCATTTGAAAGAATGGATGCTCCTATCATAGATATATCTACCAAAACACCTTCGCTCCAATTTCCTCCCTCGAAAAGTTTAACCCGACTGTCTTTACGGAACCTTGTATAAAATCTTTGATCCGCCGGCAAATCAGGTATTACCTTTTGAGAAGGATTCACCCCGATCTCTGTTCTTTGCATAGCCGGGAGAGGATACAGTACTAAGAAATAATTTAAAAGAAGATTTCTTTGGAAGTTAAGATTCTTTTAAGAAAATTAATTTTGATATAAAAGATAGATTAAAGTTAGTACTATAATAGATGTTTAGATCTATTCTTAATCTATAACCAGTTCCAAAACAAGACTAGAGCTGAAATATATCTGCTTCTCTAGCTAATACAATCTCGGACAAGGCTGTAGATTGTTTTTCTTGATTGAACATTCGTATGATTTCTTCATCCGGATGATCTGGTTCATGATGAGTTAGAACCAGTTTATTTACACCCAGAACTTCTCCACAACGAACGGCCAATCTACCGGACGTATGACCCCAACCGATTTTACGATCTGCTTCTTCGGAACTGTATTGAGCGTCTATGATCAACATGTCAGGACTTCCGAATTTAGCGCGTAATTGATCGAATTCGGAAAGGTCTTCTTCTCTTACTTCTACGTCTGTGCAGAATAGGAAACTTTTACCGTTCTCTTCTATATGATAACCTGTACAGTTACCTGGATGTTTTAAGAGGAAAGGTGTTACTTTAAAATCGCCGATCTGAACCGTTTGTTGTCTTTGAAGAAGAGTGAATGTTTTTTTGGACATCATCTCATCCAAAGTGATCGGAAAGTTCTCAGGATTTTGTTGGCGATCGAATCTTTCTTTTAGATTGGAGATGGTAGAATAGAAATCTATTTGAACGCTTGGAATATATCCAGGTTTAAAAAAAGGCCAACCTTGTATATGATCCCAATGAGTATGTGTCACTAAAATTTTGATAGTGCCACCTTGAGCTATACCTTCTTTTAAAAGATCATTGCCCAGTTCTCTCATTCCGGAACCACAATCTATAATTAATTTTTGACCTTTTGCAGATTCAACATATACACAAGTGGTGTTTCCTCCCACAGGGTGTAACAGTTCCGGGCTTAAAGATTGTAAAAAAGCAGGAACGGAAAAAGTACCGTTCTTCTCTTTGAATTCCCTATGAGCAGACTCTAGGATCCTTTCTAATTTTTCTCTATATTCTGAACCGGAAAGCGGAGTAGGAAGTGATCCTCTTACTCCGTATAATTTTATTTTCACTGTATTAAATTAGACAACTAAGAGATTTGGTATTTGCAGGCATTCGGCGATGACATCGAATTTTCGTGAAAAACAATGGAAGATCGCTACTCGAATTCCCTTTACCTCTGATTATTTCTTAAAAATAAACTCCGGAAGTAAATTAAAAAAAAACGATTTGTTTTCTGAAGAATTCGGGACATATTATCTAGAGCTCGGCTCAGGTTGGGGAGAAGTAGCTGTATCCTTAGCTAGAGATAATCCAAACACCGGTTTTATTCTCATGGAGAAAAAGGCGGACCGTTTACGCAAAACAATCCGTGATCTAAAAGAACAAGATATCAAGAACGTTAAACTTCTTTCAGTGAATTTTAACTGGTTTTTAGAAGAAATTTTCGAAGAAGGTATCTTCGACGAGATACTTTTGAATTTTCCGGATCCTTGGCCTAAGCGCAGACATCATAAGCATAGAACTTTAAATCCTAGATTCTTAAATACGATCCATATTCTTTTGAAGAACGGCGGAATATTCCATTTTGCGACTGACTACGGCCCCTATGCTCGCAAAGGAATTCGTCTTTTTAGAGATGATCTTAGGTATAAGCCTGTTCAATCAGAGTTTTCTCTGCAAAGATTAAACTTCCCAATCTCCCATTTTGAGCAGGAAAAACGGGAGGCTGGCTCCCGTATCTATTATTTGGATCGGATCAAAGTCCCTAACTAATTTTAGTGATACAATAAAGAGTAAACATTGTCTGAATCTTGGACTAATTTATAAGTCCAAACAGTTTCCCCTTTCTCATCATATCTGACGGCTGTATTATCTTTATATAATACGATCACATCTTTCTTTTTGCCAGGTAATAGACCTTCGACTTCTTTGTCAGAAATTTTGATCTCTTTTAAGCTGGAAGAATCTGCATCCACACGATAAATTTTATCGTTACCTGCAAACCAAAGAGAGTTTCCTCTTACACTAAATAGATTCGCTGCTTTATCCGAAATTTCAGTCTTAGTTGCTTTTCCTTTCCCGGAAACATATACTATTTCTTTATCAGTTCGGAAGAATGTTCCATCTTCAGTAGCTCCAAGCAATCTAGGATTCGTAGTTCCAGTCCAAGCAGAGTCTATATCCTTGGTCAGTTTCGCATCTACATATAAGATCTTATCTTCTTTTGATGAAGATTGTACCAAGAACACTTGTCCTTTTTTAGATGCAGACCATGTTTTAGAGTCCAGTGGGATGGATTTATTTTCTTCAAAAGTATCTGAATAACTCGTTAAGGTTCTCTTTCCAGAGTTTTCAGTTTCTACTAAAATTCTATCACCGGAAACCATTGCCTTTTTGAACATTCCAGGTAGATTGATTGTTTGGAAAACGGAACCAGAGTTTTGGTCTCTGACTTCTAAACTTCTATCTGAAAAAGCATAAACTCTGCGATCCGCTAAAACATTACGGAAAGGTTTAGTACTCGTAATCCTCCAAAGACGGATTGCTCTATTCTTATCTAATGCTTCGATAGAAGTTCCATAATTCATCAATAATAGATCGTTAACAATGACTGGAACCCCGATCAAAGATCCTCGGTTTGGAAATGGTTGCAGGATCACAGGAGTATCAGAATCGGAAAGAACCAATCTTTCTGCTTGGCTGGAATAAGGAGAATTCGGGTATTTTTCCGCAAGTTCTCTTCCCAATTCTATAACTAATTTTTTGTACTCTGCGTTAGTAGGATTTTTAGTTTTTAGTTCCGAAAGAATTCTGATACGCGCATGTAAGAATTTTTCGTCTCTTTCAAGTTCAAGAGCCTTTACTATCTCAGCATCCGCAGCTTCCAGATCACCTTTTTTAAAATAGATATAAGAAAGTTGGAAATGTGCATCCGGGAAGTCCGGATTCTTCTTTATGATTTCTTTAAATATTTCTACCGATTGCTCCAGAAGATTATCATTAAAAAGAACAATTCCAATATTATAAGGAGCCAATTCATTTTCAGAATCCGCTTTCATAGCACTCTCGAATTCTTCTTTAGCTTCTTTACTCTTGTTCTGATTATAATAAGCGATCCCTTTACCGATCCTGGAAGCGGTAAACTCAGGATTTAATAACCAAGAACGGTTAAAGGACTCGATCGCTGCATCGAATTTTTTCTTTTGAAGAGCGATAATCCCAAGCTGGTAATGGCTATAGTAAGAATCTTGCTTTTTCTCCAAAACCTTTTGGAAACCTTTCTCTGCGTTATCCACTTCTCCTTTTCTAAGTAAAAAGGCATAGATCGCTTCTTGAGCAGCGAGATTTTTAGATCCTTCTGGAGAATTTTCTAGAAGAGAAATTCCTTTCTCTTCCATTCCCATCGCTAGATAACATTCAGCTACTTTTATATATAAAGTTAACTTTTTAGTTTTATCGTACGCGGATTGATAAAGAGGAACAGCTTTTTCGTAAGATTTATTATCAAATAGACGATTTGCTTTTTGGATAGTAGGAACTACTTCGGAGAACTTTCTGTTCTGATCAATAGTCTGTTTGGCCTCTGCAATCTCAGGAAGATCTTTGGTTAATTTTTCAGCTTTTGCTAACCAAGAACTTGCAGAATCATAATTTGCTTTTTCGTTTTCTTCTAAAGCAATCTTATAATAAAGAAAAGCCAGACGGAATTGAATAGATTCGTTGTCCGGGTACTTCTTCATTAAACTTTTATAAGTATTTTCTGCCTTATCGAATTCCTTTTTGTCCTCGTAAGTTCTCGCTAATACGATCCCGGAAAGCGGATCATTTCCAGTGATTGCTTCCAATTCTTTAGTGTATTGAACCACTTTAGATTGGTTTTTCTGAGCAGAATAAAGACGAATCAAACCTTGGAGAGCAGGGAGATTCCCTTTTTGAAGGCTAAGGGCTTTTAGATAATTCTGCTCTGAAAGTTTAACATCTCCACTTATCTGATACAAACGTCCGTAAGCGGTATAAACTCCCGGATCATCTTGGTCTTTTGCCTTTGCACGATCAAAGTAGGTCTTTGCGGATTTAGTGTCTCCTTTACGAAGACGTAAATCTCCTTCATGGATCAGCTCGGAAGATTCTAAGAAGGCGGCAACCTTCTTCGTTTCTTCATCTGGCTTTAGAGATTCTAATTCATTCTTAGCGGTTTTATATCTATGCTCGGACGCAAGAAGATACACAAGGTTCAGGACCGGTTCCTTATAATTCGGATCCAACTCGCGAGCCTTGCTAAAAGAAACCATTGCCTTTGCATTTTCACCCAAAGACTTTTGGTTCAAACCGATTTGGTTATAAATAGTTGCGTTTTTAGGGAAGAAAGGAATGGCCTTTTCTAAAACGGAAATCGCCTTAGGATTATTCCCTGATTTACTATAAGCAGATGCAAGACCGGAATATGCCTCTAAATAGTCCGCTTTCAATTTTAGAGATGTTTCGAATGCTTTAACGGCACCATCAGTATCATTAGAAAGTATCTTAGCGTTTCCTAAAAATACGAATGGAGAAGGATTCTTTGGATCTAATTGAGTAGCAGAAGTAAAATATTGGACCGCTTCTCTATAACTTTTTGCTTTGAGAGCAGCATTTCCTTTTTCTAATAGACCAGCCACTTTAGTTGCGGAAGCTGATTGTTTTGCAGATGTTAGATCCGGATCTGCATTTCTAGCTTTCTCAAAATAAGACTCTGCCGCTTCGTAATCTTTTACTTGGACAGCAGTATCTCCCAATTGCATATACAATTGAGCCTTAAATTTGAACTTATCTTCCGGAATGGACTTAAGTGCCGAATAAGCCTCGTCATATTTTCCGATAGTTTTAAGCAATACGGCTTTTTTGAATGTGTAAGCGCTTCCATCTACTTTTGGAAGTTTTTCTAATTTAGAATAAACTTCAAGAGCGTCCTTATTAGCTCCTTGAGATGTGTATAAAATTCCAAGAGTCAAAAGGATCTGCTCATTTTCAGGATCTAACTCAGTTCCCTTTTTCAAAGAGCTCAAAGAATCTTCTGTTTTACCCAAACGATATTCAGAAGAACCGATCAGGTAATAACCCTCTGCAGTAGGATATGCTTTTACAGCTTCTCTACCTTTAGAAAGAGAAACTTCGAATTTTCCTTTTTGGAAAGCGGAGTTCCCTTCGTTAATAAGCTTAGATGCTTGTTTTAATTTTTGAGCTGCAATGATGTCTTTTTCTAAGATCGCATCTTGAGAATTCGATTTTCTGAAATCTTTAGAAGCACATTGTACGACAAATGCGGAAACGATAGAGAATATTATAAAACGAGAAAATATACGATTCATCACTTATATCCCTTATAGAGAATCTTCAGATCTTTAATGGGAGTTTTTTCCCTAAATTCTTCTCCTCTGGTCAAAACGGAAATAGTCCAGAGTCCTCCTGCAGGTAAATCTCCCTGCCAAACAACATCTCTTCCCAAGTATAGAGATAACTTTTTAGTTTTTAAATCCGTTTTAAATGAAAAAGGGCGGCCAATATCCTTGTCCACATCCAAGTATTTATAAGTACTGATCGTTTTTCCATCGGAAGGAAATTGGAAGATGGAAACTTTTTCTTTTCCGGCCTCAACTCCCAAAGAAAGACCATTCAAGTGGAATGTAACAGCGACAGTTCCATCTCCATGATCTACAGGAAGTAAGAAGTAACCTTCGATCTCTAATTCTTCAGGAATGAATGGAAGAGAATACACTCCATTCCAACCGTTGGATAATTTTTTCTTTTTTGCAAATTCCAAACCATTCGGCCCAAAAGGAGAAAATCCAAATTCTCCGGATGGCTTCCAGAATTCTAACTCGGATAATAATCCGTATCCGAAATAAGGAAGTGCCAGTTCTACCAAACGATCCGGTTTTACATCTAAGATCCCTTCGTAATAAACATAAGCACCGTCAGCGCTTTCTTTTAGTAACTCCAACTGATAAGCACCAGGAGTTAAATTGCTCCGGAAGAAAGGAGTTTCTCCCTGCTTGTAACCATCCAAAGAAACGGATAATCCGTTTGGTACTGTAATTACTTTAGCGGATCCTAATGTACGATCCTCTTCCCATTCTTGGAAAAGAAAACTTTTTTTACCCGCTCTAACCTGGATAGTCTTAGTGATCGGTTTTTTTCCTTTTAAGACTACTTGAATATCTTGGATCCCTTCTTGGATTGGCACCTCGGTCAATGGGGTATTTCCCAATGATTTACCTTTCCAAAGAATCTCTGTATCTCCTGAGGAAGCTCTTACGGTTAAAGTCCCTTTGATGGAAGAATTTATGATTTCTTTAATTCTAGTTAAATCAGGTTTTCTATCCCAAACTGGAACAGTGGTTTGTTTGGATTCTAATGAAATAACCCGATCGGAAGATTTCCAGAAGATCGCCTGATTCCAAGCTCCCACTTCTTCGCTGGAAACTGGACGTTTGAAAGAAAGTTCGAAATCTCCATATGATATGGTATCCACCGAATCTTTTAATTCAAATTTGAAAGTCCAACCTGCATCAGATTCGGCTATTGAACCCAAAACTAAAACATCCACATCTTTGGATTTTAATTCTTGGGCTAATCCCGCTTTATTCTTCCATACATCTGAAGAAATTTTTGCGTTCGAGAATTTGACATCTTTCCAGATCAAACTGATCTCTTGCTCAAAGTAAGAGGCCAATTTTTTATCCACTGATTTAGGATATTCGATAGGAGAGAATGCTAAAATTGGGACTTCGTGTCCCGCCTTGCGAACCCGAAAGTCAGTGTCGGATTCTCTAAAAATAAATACGCTCTCGGAGTCGCCTATCGGCTTGTAATACGGTTCTTGTATCAGCTTAGAAGGTTCATTTAACTTCTGTACTGAGGAGCAAGTAAGCCCAAAACTCGTAATAAGAGAGAATATAATAAGATTACGAAATGAATTGTTCCCCATCCCGTAAAAAAATTTCCCAGGGACTGATTTAGCAAATCTTTTCCTAGTTCTGGAAAAAATGAGAGCCTTTTTAGAAAGAAATATCCGACCCCGGTTGGTCTTTCTATAGCATTAGAAAATTACGAACTATTTACGTGAGATGGGTATAAGAAGAGAAACCCCGCTGCATAGCGGGGTCCTATAAAATTTTAGAAAAGCGGAAAAGATAAAAGAAACTAAATTAGAAAGTTTCTTTAGGGTTGAGTTTCAACTTTTCTTTTTGAACGTCTTGTTGGACATATTTAGTTTCGTTCACTTGCTGAGCTGTTCTAGCTACTTCGTCCGCGTTGGCTCTAGTAGCTTCACGTTTCTGCAATTGAGTACGAACTTCTTCCACTGTGGAAGCCTGGCTCAAAATACGAAGTTCTTCGCTGGATGCTTTCAATTCATCAACCAAGTTATTGTATTCTAAAACGTCGTTTTTCTTAAGAACGATTAGTCCTTTCAGTTCTTTCACTGACTCAGGTCTTAGAGAAAGGATCAGTTTTTCGGTCAATTTTTGGTTTTTCTTCAGAGTGATCTCTCTGTTTCTTTCCAAAATGACTTCGGACTCTTCTCCAACTTTAGAAACTGCAACAGAACCTTCTAACACTGCGAATTTAACATCACAATGAGCTTCTGCACAGTTCACTTTTGTTCCTGTAGGATTTTCAACAGAAGTTAAGAAAGTAGTTCCGCGAACTCCCGCAAGAGCGGTAGGAGTTACTACACGGAAATCGGAGTTTTTATTCTCCTTACGAACTAAAGTTACGATCCTTCCGTAGTTCAGGTTGACCTTAACGTTAGTTCCGTCGTCTCCAACTAATGCAGCAATAGATACTTCAGTCTCTTTGGAAACTTTGATGATACCACTTTCGGCAACCATGATCTCTACAGATCCGTTTTTACCGGTAAGGATAGTGTCTGCAGCAGTTACTGTCTGACCGAATTCGGCTTTTTTTTCACCTTCGGCGGACTGGACTTTTACGTCACCATTGAGCCAAACGATCTTAGCAGTTGAAGATACTGCTTCTGATTTTACTTGGCCACTGCTTGTCTTAGGGCTACAAGCGATTAGATAACTAACTGCCAGTAGAGTCATTAGAATTAGGGTGTTTTTACTTTTTAACATATATTCTCCCCCGCTTTTTAAGCTTAAGAATCCTCTAGATATAACAAACTAACAAGGACTTTTTTACCAATACTTCTGTTTAAACCATTTTACAAAAAGCAAAAGATTTGGTTTGGAAAAAAATTTCCTAAAAATGTCCCTTTGGCAGATTCTTTTAGAAAGCAAGAAAACTAACCCTTAAGGGTTAGCCATTCGAGAACAAACTCTATTTTTTCTCTGCCTTTTTAGGCTCTATTTCAGGTAAAGAATCTAGCTCTTCTTCTAATTTACACTTCGGATAATGATCAGCGCTTAGGCTGGAGCCTACCCAACCGAATGCTTCTTGAGATGAGATGACGTGAATGTCCCAACCCTGTACTATATTCGGACAATCCCATACCTTATTCTTACATAGGACCTGACTTGCCTTAGGTTTCGGATAAGCCCAAGCAGCCGGAGGATGAAGACATTGCATCTCCACTTCTGCCAGCTTACGCATACGCTTTACGTTTTCTTCAAATTGTTTGAATAAGTTCACCAGAGGATTAGCGAGCACCTCGTTGAAATAACCTCTGGAAGTGTTATAAGCTAGGAAGTATACCAACTCTTCCATTACATATTCTTTATCATGGGTGAAGGAACTAACAGTATGAATATATCTAGCGATCTTTAGAGAATCAGTCAGAAGTTCTCGTAGCAAATCTTCTGATTTATCCGGAAGTCCTGCGTCTTCTTCGTCGTCAGGAGTAGAATCACTTTCTCCATCATCCACCATCATCTCAGCAAAAAATGTTTCGTCCGGATTTTCTCTCTCAGCTTTTTTAGGACCGGCCGCAGTGACGTCTACATTATCCTGTAGTCCAAGAGGGACGTGGTTAGAAGCAGCAGAACATACGAATTCAGGAAGATCCAACTTCTGCATGAAGTTAGCACATTGTTTAGCGATCCTTGTTTTTTCCGTATCGTCCGGAAATGGTTTGTTCCATTGGTCCCCCGTAACCCGAGCGATATCCATAAAGATACCGCCAAGGAAAGAATATCTGCGTAACATTTTATATTTGAGCGCATCCGGAATTAGAACAATTCCCAAAGCCAATAAACCCAATTCGCAGATATGTTTGAAGAAGTGGGGATTTGTTTCGTAAACTTTAAAGAGTGCGAGTAAATGTTTTTTATTATTGATCCCGTTACGAATAATTCCCTTAAAATTGAATTTATTCTCTTCGTACATGAACTTTAAGAATTTCTTATCCGTATTTTTAAGTTGTAAAACGATCTTTTCGGCCATTTTATCCTGGATCTGACCGATTAATTCTTTTGTTAATTTTATCTTAAATTCTGGATTGTACTGACCCTTAATTTCTTTTAGTCGGGTAAGAGCGGATTCTTTTACCTGGACCTCTTCTTTTACTAGAATATTGCCGCTATTATCTTCGATCGCATTTAGGAAACGTAACATATTCCCGGCGTTATAATCGCGTACGAAGTTTAAAACATCGTCGATCGAGTTGTATTCTACCGATTTAGGATTTACTTTCATTCTTTAAGTGATCTCTACGTGTGATTCTAAACGGGTTTTCCAAGCTTGCAAGCATAGATTCCAAGCTCTTTCTTCTTTCCGTACTTATATCGGTCGCTTCTCCCATAGAAAACAACATTTTGCATCCAGGGCCTGCGTCACAACAGTCGGAAATATCACATTCTTCTTTATACTTTCTCAATTCCGGGTAACTTTCTAAGATCTCACCTTTGGACAAGTGTAAGATCCCCCATTCTTTGATACCTGGAGAATCGATTAACACGATATTATCTTCCAGGACCAGAAAGTTAGAGTTTGTAGTAGTATGTTTACCCTTCTTTGTAGAAAGACTGACCTGAGAAGTTTTTTGCAATTCCCTGTCGGATAAGACGTTTACTAAGCTAGATTTTCCGACTCCTGAATTTCCAACCAGGTAGGTGGTTTTGGACGAAAACTTAGAACATAATTCTTCTAGACCTTGGCCGGTCTGGCAAGAAACAATGATTATATCGTAGCCGAGATTTTTATAAATGGAAGAG
Organism: Leptospira andrefontaineae; assembly: GCF_004770105.1. Lineage (NCBI taxonomy): Bacteria > Pseudomonadati > Spirochaetota > Leptospiria > Leptospirales > Leptospiraceae > Leptospira > Leptospira andrefontaineae. The sequence goes on from NZ_RQEY01000019.1 coordinate 404,979, forward strand.
CGTCTAATCGCAGTTTCTTGATCCACTAAATCCGATTTTGTGAATATAATTAGGGGAGGGACCTGAGAAAGATACGCGGCCGCCAAACAACGATCCAAGAATCCATCTTTAGTTTCAGGATCTTTTAAAGAGGCAAGTACGGCGATTTGATCCACATTCGCACAAAGTACCTGTGCATCCCCCTCTTTACTTTTACGTAGAAGTTCATTTTTACGGGACAATCTTTCTTCGATCGCCCATTCTCCGCCTGATTCCATCGCACAAACTCTGTCGCCTACAACAAAGGGATGTCTTTCTTTTGCGGCAATATTTCTGAGCCTTCCTCTAAGTACGGCTCTTACTCTTCCTCTTTCTGGAGAATACAAATCATAGAAGGCGCCAAAGACCCTTGCTATCGTAAAAAACTCCTTTACTGGAATCGTGGAAGTAGACATTCTTAAGCCTAATTTTACAGGCACGCGATGAAAATCATACGCAAATTCGGACCTATATTCGGTCTTGTTTTAGCCGCATTCCTTCTGCAATCGGCGCTCATATTCGGTTTGGATTTCAGATCCTTGGATCCGGATCGTACAATCGTGCTTCTCATCAGTTTGCCTTTTACTACTTTGGCCGCTGTATTTGTTTGGATCTGGTTCAACGAGTTCGGACCTGCATGGAATTTATCATCCGCACTTTCTAAACTGACGGACCAAGAATATGTAAAATACCTTTCTTCGTTAGATAAATTCAAAAGTGATCTGATTGCAACCAACATCACGGAAAGTGTATGCGATAAAATACTGAAATTTCTACCAAGTATCATCAACGCAAGTAGGGCGAAAATTTACTTATGGAGAGAGGATCTCGGAAAATTCTCCCCTTATCCTAGAGACACAGGAGAAGATCATTTTTACATATTCGATCCCTTCCTTTTATGGATAACAGAACACGATAAAATTTTTTATTCAGAAGAATTTGCAGAAAACGCAAAACTGCAGCAAATCAGAGAACATGCGCTTTCATTTGCGGCGAAAACAAAAGCGGATCTTCTCGTTCCTTTTATCTTAAACAAAAGTCTTTTAGGGATGTTGGTGCTCGGACCTAAAAATGATGGAAGAAGGTATACTGCTTCCGAACTGGAAAAGCTAAATGAGATGCGCTCCGTCTCTGTGATGTCGCTTTCCAATTCCATTTTTTACGAAAGACTAATAGAGCTTACGGAAACCCTCGAAGAAAAAGTCAGACATAGGACCCAAGAGCTGGAAAGTGCTCAATCCCAACTTATCATGTCAGAAAAGATGGCCTCTTTAGGAACCATGGTCGCAGGGATCGCGCATGAAATCAATACTCCGGCGGGAGTAATCAACGGTTCCGCTGATAATCTAGAATCGAATATGAATTATATCGTAAAGAACGTATTCGAAATAGTTAGATTCGCAAGAAATAAGAAATTAAGAAAATCATTTGAAGTAGCACTTCTTCATATCTTAAGAGATCGGAAAAAAAGCCAGGCAATGGAGTCTAAGGACAAGTTCCGGATCAAACGAGAGATGAAAGAAGAAATGGTCGAAATGGGAATCGAAGTCTCATTAGCAGGTGAAGTTGCTTCTTTCATTATCGAAAATGATATTATGGAAGTTCGAAAGTACATCCTCGAAATTTTGGCCCAAGGCGCAAAACCTGGATACGAGATGTTAAAACACGCATCTAATACGAACCGAAATATTAAGAATATTAAATATTCTATTAAAAATATTGTACGGATCGTAAAAGCTTTAAAATATTATTCTCACTTAGACCAAAGCAAATCTTTCACCAGTGCAGATTTGATAGAAGGTATCGAAAATACTTTAGTGATCATGAACAACCAACTCAAGTACGGAGTAGAGGTAAAAACGAATTTCTCTACAATTCCGAAAGTTGTATGTAATCCTGATGAGCTAAATCAGGTCTGGACTAATCTAATCCAAAATGCAAACCAAGCGATTCGAGGCCAGGGCACTATCGAGTTATCGGTATATTCTGCCGGTGATACGGTAACGATAGAAGTTCAGGACGATGGCCCTGGAATTAATCCTTCCATTAAGGACAGAATTTGGGACCCGTTCTTCACCACTAAAGATCAGGGAGAAGGTTCCGGACTTGGTCTCGGCATCGTAAAAGGTATCGTGGAAAAACACAAAGGTAAGATCACTGTTGAGTCTATACCGGGAAAAACAGTATTCAAAGTTGAGTTGCCACTTAGACCTCCACAACCGAATGCAGAAACAAGTATTGAAAAATCTGCCGTATGACCGCAAAACCTAAGAAGAAAAAGATTGAGCCAAAGGCTGAGAACTTCTACGACCTAGTTTATAAAATCGTAAAGAAGGTCCCAAAAGGAAAAGTTACGAGCTACGGCAGGATCGCTGTTCTAATAGGAAAACCCAGAGCGGCAAGAGCAGTGGGTTACGCTTTAAACGCCTTAAAGAAAAGCCAAGAGCAGAAAATACCCTGGCAAAGAGTGATCAATAGTATGGGAAAAATTTCTCATAGAGGAGATACTCCCAGAGCAATCATACAAAAAAAACTTTTAGAATCAGAAGGTATCAAATTTTCTAGAGAAGAGGTCGTGGATTGGAAACGATTCGGTTGGCCTGATTAATTCACTGTAAGGTTCCTAATGCAAAAACCGGTAGTACTAACAATCGCAGGTTCTGACTCCGGGGGTGGAGCAGGGATCCAGGCAGATCTAAAAACTTTCAACTCCACCGGATCATTTGGAACTTCCGTAATCACTTGTCTAACTGCTCAAAATCCGGACGGTGTTACTGGAATTTTAGAAATAGATCCGGACTTTCTGGAAAAACAACTCGTTGCTGTACTTTCCTATTTTCCGGTAAAAGTAATCAAAACCGGAATGTTATTCTCCGAAAGTCTGATCCGAAGAATTTCTAAAATCCTAAAAGAGTATAAGGCAAAAGGACAAAACTTCGAGTTAGTTTTAGATCCTGTGATGGTCGCTACAAGCGGTGCTAAACTTTTACAAGATGAAGCAATCCAATCTTTGATTTCCGAATTAGTTCCTATGGCGAGCTTAGTTACTCCAAATTTGGATGAGGCAAAAATTTTAGGCTCTGGAGAAATCTCTAGGATCGAATCCATGGAACCGGAAGCAATTTCTCTTTCTAAAAAACTAGGAGTTCCTGTTTTATTGAAAGGAGGTCATATCAAAAATTCCAAAGAGGCATTGGACATATTAGGAATTCCGAATGGAGAAATTTTCAAATACACAAAACCTTTTGTAGAAGATTTTAATCCTCACGGAACCGGATGCACCTATTCTTCTGCGATAGCTTCTTATTTAGCTCAAGGATTTTCTCTCTCCGACTCAGTGGCAAAAGCGAGGGAATTCCTACATGCAGCCATCTTGCAGTCCTTCCCCGCAGGAAAGACCAAGACATTAAATCATAATCCGGTAATCTAGTTTTTAGGAATTAATCCCAATTCTTCCTTAGAAGCTTTTTCTAGAATTTCTAAAGGAAGAGAACCTTTTCCCAAAACGAAACCATGATATTCTTTAATATCGAAAGCTTCTCCTTTGACGGATTTCCAATCTTCTCTCATTTTTAAGAAAGAGATCATTCCGATCTTATATGAGCATGCCTGTCCAGGATAAACAATATATCTTTCAATCTCTGCAGAAACTTCTTTTGGAGCCATGCCGGTATTGTCGGACATATAACGGATCGCTTCTTCTCTATTCCATCGTTTATAATGAATTCCCGTATCCACAACCAAACGAACCGCTCTGAATAATTCAGCTTGTAGTCTTCCTAAATCTACATAAGGATCCGAGTAAAAATTATAATCTTTCGCAAGTCTTTCCGCGTATAATGCCCAACCCTCTACAAATGCTGTAAAATGTGTGGTTCTTAATTTTCTAGGAGCGGAAGTCAATTCTTGGGACCAAGCAATTTGCAAATGATGTCCTGGAATTGTTTCATGATATGTTAATGTATTCATCCCGTATTTAGGAATTTCTTTTAAGTCACGAAGGTTCGCGTAGAATACACCGGGACGTTTTCCGTCTAGACTTGGCTCTTCGTAATAAGCTCCAGGTGCTCCCGCTTCTTTAAATTCAGGAATTCTTTCTACTTGTACTTTTGCTCTTGGCCAAGAGGGAAAGATAGGTTTAGATTTCTCGATAGATTCTTTTAAAATCTCTTTATAAACATCTATAACTTTCTCTTTTCCCTCGGAAGTGTTTGGAAATTGGAACTCAGGTTTTTCTCTTAGCTGCCTCATAGTGGTTTGCAAATTTGAAACTTTAATCCCGGAACTTTCCAAAATGGATTTCATCTCGGTTTGGATCCTTGCTACTTCTGAAAGCCCAATAGAATGAACTTCCTCAGGAGAAAGATTGGTAGTAGTATGATATTTTAATGTATGTGCGTAAAACTTTTCACCATTTGGAAGTTTCCAAACTCCAGCTTTACTATCCGCCGACTTAAGCTGTTGTTCTAAAAAGTTTTGGAGTTTAGAATAAGAAGGGTAGACCGAAATTTCTAGAATTTTTTTTACTTCTGCCAAAGAAGAAGTTTTTTGCTCGGTAAGGATCTCATCATTCTTCTCAAACTTTTTACGAAGACTTACATATAGAATATTTTCCTCCGGATTTTTGACCCGGAAATTTTTTAATTCATCCAACACCCTTCTTAAAATAAAATCAGGCGGGATCACCCCATTTGTTTGTCTGATTTCCAACCCTCGGATCACTTGATCCAACTTTTCGGAAATCCCTTTTAGCCTTGCAATATAAGATCCAACATCTTCGTAATCTTCTATCATATGAGAAGTTGCTAAGAAAGAAGGAATATGGTTCTGAACACCAAATAGTTGGTTTACCGGATAATAATTATAAATGTATTTTTCGTAATCGGCGGCAAGTTCGAGATCCCACTCTAATGCCTTGTAATAGATCTTATCTTCTCCCTTTAATCTAGAAGGATCATAAGTTCTAAGTGTTTCCAAATCTCTTTTTGCTTTATCTGCTCTTTCCATTTCTTTTTCCGGAGAAGAATCAGACCATTTATAATTATGAGAAGTGATCCCCCAAGAATCTAAAATCCTGAGAGATGTCAGAGTTTCCGGATCATCCAAAACATTCTCCCAAAAGATCTTTTCATAATATAAACCTAATGTGATCGGCCGGAAATTAATAGTATGCCAAATTAGAATTCCAAGAGAAAGGACGAGTATAGTAATAGCGGATAAAGAGATGATTAAGATCTTCTTCAGCATGGATAATAACTCCGATGTTTAGAAAAGTGGAATAAGTATTTTAGATAAGAATACGAGTAGTAGTGTCCAAATCGCGGAAGAAGAAGCCGCAAAAGAAAAATGATTTTCCCAATTCAATAAAGGAACACATACGAATAAAAACATTCCAAAATAGGAAAGGTAAGGATTTCGAAGATATAAGGTTTTTTGCCATTCAAAAAATCCTTCTCTAAAATCCTTTGCATCCCCTTTGAACTTATTCAAAAAGATCCATTCCGAAACGAATCCGAAGATAGAGAATGTAAAAAAGAAAAAAGAAATGAGAAGTACCCAAGACCAATCAAAGAATGGAATTGGATTCAGTGCGTGTACAATCGGCAGTGCAAAAGCAATAAAGGCCGAAAATGGAAAAAAGAACGCAGTACGGAATAACCTGCTTTCAGATAAAAATTTAAAAAAAGGAATTCTTCCAGGTAACTGGTAAGAACCGCAAAACAAACATTTTTCCGAATCGGAAAGAATGGAAGAGCCGCAGTTCCTACAATAGAAATTCTTTTTGGAGACTTCGGCTGCTTCCGACACTTAAAACCTCAGACCTTCTTAATTAAACTTTCGATCAAAGCTCTCAAGAAAGCTTCCTTAGGAGTTCCACTTTGGATCGGTTTATTATTAATAAATAAACTAGGTGTGCTGTGGATCTCTACTTTTTCGGCATCATCAACTTCTTTGTTGATCTGATTCCTAACTGCAGGAGACGACAAACAAGCACGGAACTGATTCATATCCAATCCTTCTTGTTGAGCCAAACTCAACACAGAAGCAGGAGAATGAGCTATTCTACTTTCGGTATTTCTATAAAGGCCTTCGTAAACTGCTGGGAATTTATTCTGTTTATCCGCACAGATTGCTGCGGAAGCAGCCACGCAAGAACTCGCATCAGGACGAGGAGATTGGACTAATCGGTTACAATTCGCATCCAATGGGAAATTTTTATAAACGATCTTTACTAGTCCCGGATAATCTCTCAAAACCCTTTTTAAGATATGAGAAGTGTCCATACAGTGACCACAATTGAAATCAGCAAATTTTACGATTGTGATTGGAGCATTAGGATCTCCTTGTATAGAAGAACCTTGCAGATCAATTGAAACTGGTTGTGCTTTTTCGTAATCCGACAATTGTTTTTGGATCTGAGCAACTCCAGTATGTTCTCCATCCACCAAAGAATCATGGAAGGATTTTCCTCCGATTTGGCCTGCTGCTAAAAATAATAGAACTACTATATAAGTATTTAAACCTTCCAGTTGGAAGATACTAAATGCTTTTTTCAGCGACTTGTCCTTATAATCTTTAATTTGGAAGAAGGTCCCTGCGACTAAGATCAAAGTAGAGATCCAAGTAACTGCGCAAAGTCCGCAGATCGCATCTATATAAAATACGGAAGCGGAGAATAGTCCGAGATCAATTACCAATGCTACTAGCAAAATGTAAAAGGAAAGAAGAAGGTACCCTTCTTTGTTTTCAGGACTCTTTTCTGATCGGATGAAAAGGTATGTAACAAATCCGTAAAATGTAAATCCGAAAAGTGCAATTGGAAGGTCTCCTAGCCAAGGAACGTTTCGAATCGCTGAGATACTACTTTCGGAAACCTTAGAACAAGAACCTGATTCACTGACTGCATCGCAAAGAGATTGTGCGAGTCCGTCCGCAGTTTCTCCACCGAAATATTTTCGGATCAATAAGAACGAGATAAACGCCGCGATACCGGAGATTACGGCAAGAATAGAGCTAAGGGACAGTTTTTTCATTCGGGACTCCGATTACAAAATACCTTTATACGTACCTGGAAGGCATAAGGAAAGAAAAAATATGCGGATATGTAATTATAAAAGGGAATTAAAAATTAATCGGAGCCTAGGCTTGTAATCGCTTCGGCCAGATCTATTTTACCTTCGTATAAAGCTTTTCCAGTAATCACACCATACATTGGAATAGAAGTCCCCAATGCGGATAATGCCATGATGTCTTTCAAAGAAGAAATACCGCCTGAAGCGATTACTTGAAAATTATATCTGCTTAAAATTTCCTTATATGCGTTAAGGTTTGGACCCGCCAAAGTTCCATCTTGGGCGATATCGGTGAAAATAATATTACGGATACCTGCTTGTTGCATCTTTTCTAGAAGGTCAAGATACTTCACACCCGAGTCTACTTCCCAACCTGCAATTTTGACGATTCCATCTCTTGCATCTACTGCTACGACTATCCTATCTTCTCCGTACTTTTTCAGAGCGAAGTCCAGAAGTTCCGGATTATTAACTGCTGCAGTTCCTAAAATAAAACGATCAATACCTATTGAATCGTAATATTCTAACTTCTCCTTATCCCTGATCCCACCGCCAAGTTGGATCTTCAGATTAGAAGATTTACGAATTTTTGAAATAGCTTCCGTATTGATACCGATCTGATTTCTTGCACCGTTCAAATCCACAAGATGCAAAAGAGTAGCACCGTTTCTTTCGAAACCTTCTGCAAGTTTCCAAGGTTCAGTGGAATAGATTGTTTTCTCGTCGTAATTGCCTTTGAATAATCTGACAGCGCAATTATCCAACAAATCAATGGCTGGAATTAAAATCATAAGGATTGAATAAAGTTCTCCAGAATCTTTAGACCGAAGGAATAGGATTTTTCAGGATGGAATTGTGTTCCGAAAACATTTCCTTTCTCAACCACTGCTGGGAACTTCTCCCCATAATAATCGCAGAAACCGGTAATTGCGGAACTCTCCACTCCAACGGGACGGTAGGAGTGTATAAAATATGCGAAGGATTCGTCTTCTAAATTTTTCAATAAATTACTTTTAGAAGGATTTCTTTGGTACAATTTGTTCCATCCGATGTGAGGAACCTTGTAGTTTTTTCCCTTAAACTTTCGGATCTTACCTTTGATATAACCTAGTCCAGGAACAGTTGTATTCTTATTTCCGGAAACAACCTCGTCCGAATCTTCGAACAAAATTTGGAAACCGATACAAATACCGAACAAAGGTTTTTCTGCCTTTACATGATCATCTACAAAAGTTCTCAAACCAGACTCATTCAGATTTCTCATTGCTTTATCGAAATGACCATCACCTGGAAGAATGATCGCATCCGCTTCTTTCAAAACGGATGGCTCCTTAGTATAAGAAAAGTCTTTTGTGAAGAGTGAAATCGCTTTTAAGCAGGAGTGAATATTCCCCATTCCATAATCAAGAACGGCTATCATTCCAAGACACCCTTGGTAGAAGGAATTGCTCCGCCCGCAGCTGGATCTATCTCAATCGCCATTCTCAAAGCCTTACCGAAAGCTTTAAAAATAGATTCATGAATATGATGGCGATTTTCTCCGTAATGAACATGAACGTGAAGATTCATCTTAGCATTCAAAGCGAACTTCTGTAGGAATTCCAACGATAGCTCTGCATCGTAAATCCCGAACTTACCCACAAGTTCCGGACCGGTATATTTATAATAATATCTACCGCCCAGATCCACAGCAACGGTTGTAAGAACCTCATCCATTGGGAGAGTATAATGACCGTATCTTCTGATACCTGCCTTATCTCCCAGCTGCTTGTGAAGAGTCCCACCGAGAAGAATCGCAGTATCCTCAACACTATGATGACAATCGATTTCTATGTCACCTCGCAACCATAGATCAATATCCAGAAGCCCATGTTTAGAAACATGGGAAAGCATATGCTCGAAAAACGGAATTTGAGTATCGAATTTATAATTACCTGTACCCCGAATATTCAGGGAGAGCTTGATGTCCGTCTCCGAAGTTTTGCGTTCTTCTTTCATTCTATCCTGACCCTACTTTCCTCTTAATTATCGTGTCAATGAATTCCAAAAATAAGCTGACGGAAAGTCCCTAAAGGCAAAATTATCCGTAAGGGAAAGAATCCCTCCAACCACTAGCCGAAGTGGCGGAATTGGTAGACGCACTGGTTTCAGGTACCAGCGGGTAACACCGTGGGGGTTCGAGTCCCTTCTTCGGCAAAATCAAGTAATACAGAAAATCAATCTCTTCTTCCTGAAAACCAAAAGTAGAACGCAGGAACGACAAACCTGCTCAACACCGTAGCAGCAATCTCTCCAAAAATCAAAGACACTGCCAGACCTTGGAAAATCGGATCAAATAACATTACAGAAGATCCAACAATCACTGCAGCGGCAGTCAAAAACATTGGACGAAAACGAACCACTCCTGCATCCAAAACGGCTCTTTTCAGATCCTTTCCTACCTCGATCTCAGCCTGAATAAAATCTACCAAGATGATCGAGTTTCGAACTATGATCCCAGCTCCTGCAATAAAACCGATCATGGATGTCGCAGTAAAGTAAGCTCCCGAAACTAAATGCCCTGGAATGATCCCTATAAGAGAGATGGGGATCGGCGCCATAATGATGATCGGAAGTTTATAATCTTGGAACCAGCCAAGAACCAAAACATAGATCAAGATCATCACAACTGCAAAGGCTCCGCCCAAGTCTCGAAAGACCTCATATGTTATGAACCACTCTCCATCCCATTTTATTACCGGTTGTTTTGTATTCCAAGGTACTTCGGAAGTAAAGATAGGGTATTTGATTTTAGGAGTTAAAGAAAGAATTCCATAAACGGGAGCTTCTTCCTTTCCTGAAAATTCTGCAGTCACGTATTCCAAAGGTTTTAAATTTTTACGATGAAGTACTTTCGATGAAATTCTTTCGCCTTCTCCCACTAAATTTTTTGGAGAAACAGATCCGGAAAATTGAGAAGATAAATCCCAACTATTAAACGGAGAATATGAAGATCGAAATTCATTTGGAACAGACAAATCAACTGAAATATCTTCCGAATGTTCCGATTCGGATAGAATGAAAACAGGAGTTTCTCCAAAAAATAATCCTGCATTTTTTGCCATTACGAAGGAAGGAATTCCAACAAGTCCCCCCTTATCAAATTTGAAGGGATATCTGATTTTCGGTCTGATTTCAGAAAGACTAGAATCTATATCCACTACTCCTTCTTGAGCTTCCGTTATAGAACGTATCTCCTGAGCAACTCGAACTCTTTCTTTTTCGGTCGGCCCGTATATTTCTATCACTAGAGTAGAAAGTACCGGAGGTCCCGGTGGGATCTCCAGCACCTTACTGAGAACGGATTTTTCCTTATTATATTTTTCTAAAATAGGACGAATGGATTCAATGATCTCGTGGCTCTTTTTCTTTCTAGAGTTTTTATCTTTTAAAACGATATGAAGATCGGATTTCCATTCTTCTCTTCTTAAAAATGTATGTTTTACCATTCCAGAAAATGAGAAAGGCGCGGGCTCTCCCGCAAAGATCTGTATCTTCTCCACATACTCTTGCTTAAGAATCGATTTTGCAAGTTCGCTACTTAACTCTATAGTTTTAGAAAGCGGGGTTCTTGGATCAAAATCCAATGTTATCTGAAATTCGTCCTTATCATCAAAAGGTAACATCTTCACTTTCACCGCTTTGAATGCCACCAAGGAAATAGAAATAGCAAACAGCGCAATGATCAGAAGGATCATTTTTATCAGATTCGATCTGGATTCTAAAAGCCATCCCGCAATTTTAAGATAGATCGTATCTAATCGTGAAATTTTCTGTTTCTTTGTTCCCCCAGTATGTTCTTTCAAAATTTTTAAACTGATCCAAGGAATGACGGAGAAGGCCACAAAAAGGGAAAGAAGCATCGCAAGGCTGGCCCCAACAGGGATCGGTTTCATATATGGTCCCATTAAACCACGCACGAATGCCATCGGCAATATTGCGGCAATTACAGTAAAGGTCGCCAAGATTGTAGGATTTCCCACTTCTGAAACTGCATCCAAGATAGATCTGATCTTTCCCTTATTCCCGGGGAAAGCAAGATGCCTTTCTATATTCTCAACCACAACTATGGCATCGTCCACAAGTATCCCTATCGAAAAAATAAGTGCAAACAATGTTACGCGGTTTAAAGTGTAATCCAGAAAATAATAAATTGCTAATGTAAGAGCCAATGTAACCGGGATTGCTACGAAAACCACAAAGGAAGCGCGGATCCCCATCCATAAAGCGATCAAAGCAGAAACTGAAATAGTCGCGATGAGAAGATGTTCTATCAGTTCCTTGGACTTTATTCCTGCCGTTCTACCGTAATCCCGGATAACGCTCAGTTTTATCCCGCTCGGAAGGTCTTTTCTAAATTCATCAGCACGTTCTCGGATGATTTTCGATAATTCCTCTACGTTCGTTCCTTTTCTCTTAGAAAATACGATAGTTACCGCATTCTCTCCGAGTTCAGGATTTTCTTTTTGAAAGAAATAAGACTGTTTGGTTCTTTCCTGAGGTCCTTCATATACTTGTGCTATATCTCCTAACTTAACGACTCTTCCCCAACTTTGTTTGATAGGGATCTTTCTTAGGTCGTCAGAGTTTCTGATAGAAGAACCGATCTCGATATCATACACACTTTTAGTTCCCCAATTTTTTCCTGCCGGGAAATCGGAAGAGTTTGCCTGTAAACTTTCTGCTAGTTGGATAAAATCCACGCCGAATTCTTTCATTCTTTGTGGATTTGCGATTACACGGACTGATTTTTTTCTTCCTCCCAATAGCTCCACTTTCGAAAGATCAGGGGTAGAAGATAATTCTCTCGCTAAAGGAGAAACCAAATTACGAAGAGAATAATCATCCGCTTCTGTTGAACTAAAAGTAAGAGCTAAAAAAGGAACATCATCAATCGTATAAGAATTCACTGAAGGATCGGATGTATTTGGAGGAAGTTGGTCTCTGAGCTCTAGGATTTTATGATGTATCTTAACTAAAGACGGTTCTAAAGGCTCACCCACTTTAAAGCGGACTGTAATCAAAGACTGATGGTCTCTAGTTGCAGAATATACATATTCCACTCCTTCCAATCCCCATACCGATCTTTCTACCGGTTCAGTAATTTTTCTTTCCATTTCTTTCGCGGAGTATTGAGGAGAAGAAAAGGAAATATCCACCATAGGAACGGAAATTTGAGGCTCTTCTTCCTTCGGAGTTAAATATACGGAAAGTATTCCGGCAAAAATACTTACTACCGCAAAGATCGGAGTTAACTTAGAACGGATAAATTTTCCCGCGAGCTTTCCTGCAAAACCTTCTGCTTGTTCTTGTTTATCATTTCCCATCATCATTTTCCTCTGAATAAAGGATAAGCTGAGCTCTCGTTTTTAAATATTCTAGATCCATAAACTCCTTCCTGGACAAAGCGTCCGAAGTTCTAGAAAAACTTTCTGCCAGACTAGAAGCGGGAATATTTCCTCTCTTGAATAATGTTTGAGAAAGAAGAAGTTGTTCATACTGGATCCGGTAAGCTTGTTCCGAATCTTTTCTATTTTCAGACAATACTCTCTCTTTTTCTAATAGGATCTTAAAATCCGAATTTTCCTTTAATCTAGTTTCCCTCGCTTTTGTTTCCGCAACATCCGCTTGGATCATCGCTTCTTTTTTAGAACCCAAATCCGTTGGATTCAGAAGATTCATCTGCAAGAAAACTCCTGCGTTGTAAGAGTTAGCAAAATTCCTATCTCCATTATATCCATATGCTTCCGCATAAACTCCTACCTTAGGCAGAAACTTTGAATTTTCCATCGCAACCTTTTGTTTCGATATGTTTGAATAAGATTCTAGAATTTTTGAAATTACGGTGCGTCTTTCCGACTCGGAAGAGGGCATAGGCAAAACTTCTTCATAAAAACGAGAGAAAGAAATTTCAGAAGGATGTAAATTTTCTAGCGCACCTCCCGACAATATTCTGATCGATTCTATGGCTTCTTTTCGATATAGTTCCTTTTCTTTTATCTCGGAAGACACTCTAAGTTGAACAGATCTTAAGGCAAGGGAACCGGAATGACCAATCGGATTCCCAACAGTATCTAATCTATATGAGTTCACGAAAAAATCCAGTTGATGGAGTATTTTCTCTCTTTCCTTAACTGCACCTGAAAACACTAAAGAAGAACGGAATGCAACCGCCGTTTGGATATATAAAGTTTTTCTAAAGTATTCAGATTCCAGGATATAAGAGTGAAGTTCCTTATCTTTAATCTCCTTGAACGCCTTGCCAGATCCACCTTCATATAATGAAAACTCCATGCCCAAAGTTCCTCGAGAATATACATTGTTACCCGGATGATTTAAGGTATCTTTCGCAAATATATTAGCTGAATTCGGATTTATATTCTGATAAAGTTGATTGTTTGAATCTAAAAAATTGGAAAGATTAGATCGATTGCTCGAAGTTGAAAAGTCCGATTGAGTTGCGGATCTTTGTCCCAATTTTCCCGTAAAATTTAAGATAGGATCGTTCGTTTGATAAGTACGAACATCTGTATATAATTTGGGAAACCAATGTAAACCCGCTCTAGCGCTCGCGGATTTTGCCGCCTCTATTTCCAAACTTTTCGTTTGTAAAGAAGGAGAATTTCCTACCACCTTTTCCCAGATCGAGAAAAAGTCCATATTCGGATCTGCGGCATTGTTCGGAAGTGGTATCGTGAATAATACCCCACCCAGTATAAGCGATAGAACGGATTTGGATCTCATTGGACTTACCTATCAGATCCGCATTTTTTAGGGACGCCCAATCGAGTAAGAACGAAACCCATCGGGCAAAATCCTGTCACGGAGAATAGGATCATATTGATCCCAACTAAAAGATTCAGAAGAAGTCCCCATGGGCTGAAAAAGTTCGCGACGATTAAGCCGATCAAAGAGACTGATCCCGCAATCAGGAATAAGACTCTCTCCAAATACCAGCTTTGAGTGTTTGTATTCTCCATATTATATACCCCCCTAGGTATATAATATCCACATACCCATGGGGGTATATAATTGGTCAACAAAAATCGAATCTTATAATAAATTTAGGAGCCCAAAATCTGTTTTGAGCGCCAAAGTTAGAAAAATTACTTAAGAGGTGAGATTAGAGAGAGAATGCGGCTTTGATCGCTTTTTTTAGGTTCTTTTGGATCGAAGCGGAAGATTTCTTTTCTGAAAAACATTTATCCAAATATTCTTGAACATAAGCTTCTCCGAATTTTTTGAGAGCTTGGCTGGAAGCTTTTAGTAAAATTAAGGTTTTTTCACAATCTTCATCCTTATCATGCAGACTCTTTTCAAGAGCATCCAGCTGGCCTTTGATCCTATGTAATCTATGAGTAAGTTGTTTTCTTATTTCATCTAGTTCCATAACGTATACCCTGTATGGTATGTAGAGTTGTCAAGAATTATACTGAAACCTGTAGACCATTGACGTACTCTAAAAATAAAAAAGAATAGATTACACATTCCAATCTCAGATCTTCTATCTAAATGAAAACGGCTATTAGTCTTTGTTCTATTTTACTCATTTCCTGTGTTGGTTCTGCTCAAAGAATGCAACAGGTTTACCTAGACCATCCGGATATCAGCAAGGCCTGTCTGCAGTTCCTTTCTTCTGAAAAATCCGCATCGAGCGAAAACGAGCAAATTATGTTGGATACTTTGTACAAAATATCCGAACATAATATTCGGGAAACTTATCTAACCGGCCAAATCGTATATGTACCAGAAGCAGGAGAAGGAAAATATCTCCACCTAAACAAAGATGAAAAATTCGAATATTATAGGATCAAGTACGAGACTTTAGGCGCCAAAGATGGAACGGATTTTTTTTGTGCGGAAAAACTTCGCTTAGACTTGGAGAAAAAATTTCAGACAACATCTGCAAAATTGAAAAAGAATCCTTTGGATCTAAAGGTGAGACAAGAACTCGAAACCAATTTGGACTCTTATCTTAAATTTGCTAACGCAGTTCAGGGCAAATCACAAATCGTAAGGAACTTTTTATTCTTCTCGCTTGGAAAATATATGAAAGGAGATCAGGGCCTTCCTATCTCTCCTTGTGAATTCACACAAAAAATATTAAATCCGATCACGATCGCCACTTCCGGATTAACCGATGCGGATTCTAAACTTGCTTGGGCTGCCAATATCCAAATTTTTACTGCCTATGAGTTGGGATTTACAATGGCCGGATATTGTAAGTAAATACTCGACTAACTCTGTTTATCTGTTTTGAGATAAAACAATTTAGAATTCTTTCGATTCTTCTTGACCGTAACTAATTCAATGCAATAATCTTGGCCCGACAATTTATGCGGAGAAGTTTATGCGTTCCACGATGATGGATTATCCATTGGTTCTGCCTTCCATTTTAAAAAGAGCAAAAGAGGTTCATCCTCATAAGGAAATCGTAACCAAATGGCATGATAATTCCATTCAGAGATTGACGTATGGAGAATTTTACAAAAGAACGATCCGTTTGATGAGCGCTTTAAGAAAGGCCGGTGTAAAACCCGGCGAAGCAATTGCCACTTTTTGTTTAAATCATTCCGTTCACTTAGAATTATATTTTGCGATCCCGAGTATTCGAGCTGTTCTTCATACGATCAATATTCGATTATTTCCGGAACAACTCATATATATCATCAACGAAGCTAAGGACAAATTTATATTTGTAGATAAATCTTTAGCTCCTGCTATCGAAAAAAATTTAAGCCAGATCCACGGTGTCCAAAAATTTATTATCATAGACGATAAGGAAAATGTCCCATTTCCAAATCTTCCGAATGCGATTTCATACGAAGATTTTTTGAAAACAGGGGATGATATAGAAAATTTCGAACCTATCGATGAGTTCGAGGCAGCAGGGATCTGTTATACTTCCGGAACGACTGGAAATCCGAAAGGAGTTGTTTATTCTCATAGATCCACATATTTACATTCGATGTCCATCTGTATGGGCGATGCATTATGCATTCGAGAAGCTGAAACTGTTCTTCCGGTAGTTCCGATGTTCCATGTTAACTCTTGGGGAATTCCTTTCGCTTCCGTAATGACTGGATGTAAGTTAGTATTTCCTGGAAAACATCTTTTGGGCGCTGCACTTGCCGAACTATTGGAATCGGAAGAAGTTACTCTAACTGCAGGAGTTCCTACAGTTTGGAACGTTCTCTACCAACACTTAAAGAAAACAAAATATAATCTAAAACTTCACACTATGGTTGTAGGCGGTTCCGCTGCACCGAGAGGTTTGATAGAAGGTTTCGAAAAAGATTTTGGGATCTCCATTCTTCATGCTTGGGGAATGACAGAAACTTCTCCCGTTGGAACCGTTTCTCACCTTCGCGGTTTTATGAAAAATTTAGATGATAATACAAGATACTCCTATAGAGCAAAACAAGGCGTGCCTGTTCCAGGTGTAGAGATCAGAGCGATTGATGATAACGGCAAAGATGTTCCGAAGGATGGAAAAACTCCTGGAGAACTTTTAGTGCGAGGACCTTGGATCGCTGCTTCATATAAAAGCGGAGAATCTTCCGAATCTTTTACCTCCGACGGTTGGTTTCGCACAGGAGATGTTGTGGTTTTAGATGAGTACGGTTATATGCAGATCACAGATCGCAAAAAGGATCTGATCAAAACAAGAGGAGAATGGATCTCTTCTGTTGATATGGAAAACTTAGTTATGGCAGATCCGGATGTATTAGAAGCAGCCGTTGTAGGAAGAAAGGATCCTGTCAGAGACGAGGCACCGGTTATATTTGTAGTTCCTGTAGAAGGTAAGGAAGTAGATCCGAAAAAGATACATGATCGACTCAAAGATAATTTTGCCCACTGGCAATTACCGAAGCTAGATGATATTCGGTCGGTTTCTGCAATTCCAAAAACCAGTGTAGGTAAGTTCGATAAGAAAATCCTCAGAAAAGAATTAGAAGAATAGACCTCTAGTATTCGGTTCCAATTCTAGGAGAGTGGGCAAATCTAACGGCACTTTAATCCTAATACTTGGGGCATTGACTGCAATTGCACCTTTCTCGATCGACATGTACCTTCCAGGTATGAATGAGATCGCAAAAGATCTTGGGACTCCTATTTCTGATGTGCAACTAACGTTAACTAGTTTCTTTTTCGGAATTTCTTTCGGACAGTTATTTTACGGACCGATCGTAGATCGTTTCGGCCGTAAGATCCCTTTACTTGTAGGTCTTACGCTATACATAGTAAGTTCCTTGGCTTGCGGATTTTCAAATTCAGTTAATGCATTAATTTTCTTCCGCTTTTTACAATCTCTAGGAGCTTGTGCCGGGATGGTAATTCCAAGAGCAGTTGTAAGAGATGTCTTCTCTCCCCATGAAGGCGCTAAAGTTTTTTCTCAGATCATCTTGGTAATGGGAATTGCACCGATACTTGCTCCTACTGTAGGAGGACTTCTTCTTCAATTTGCAAGTTGGAACTGGATCTTTTTTACTCTGACAGGTATTTCGGCCTTAATGCTTTTTGGATCAATATTGGTTTTTCAAGATACCAAAGGAGGGGACTCTTCTATCTCTCTAAAGATCGCTCCCGTGATCAAAGAGTATATCGAAGTATTTTCAAATCCAATCTTCAAAACATATGTCCTGAGTTCCGGATTTTCTGCATCAGTAATGTTTGCTTATATAGCTGGTTCTCCATTTGTATTTATGGTCTTGAATGGGCTCTCCCAAACTGAGTACAGTTATCTTTTTGGATTTAATGCATTCGGTCTGATCCTTTCTAGTCAGATCAATCGGATCCTTCTCAAAAAATTCGAAGCAGCAACTATCGTGAAGTATGTAGGATATTCTTATCTGATACTATGCTCTTTGCTTATTATCTTTGAAGTTTTAGGTTTAGGGTTTATTCCTATGCTTGTTTTGATATTTTTCTTGGTGAGCGCTTTCGGACTGATCGTTCCAAATGCTTCTGCACTTGCAATGGCCCCTTTTTCCAAAAACGCGGGAAGCGCATCCGCTTTGATGGGAGCATTGCAGATGGTATTCGGTGCAGTTTCTACAGCAGCAGTCAGCCTTCTTCATGATGGAAGCGCTTATCCAATGATCACTGTGATGTCTATGTCCGGTGTAATGTCTTTGGCTTGTTTATTCTTCTTAGGGAAGACCCATAAGAAAATTAAAGAATCTTAATGTTTTTGCCACAGGGAAATGAGAAGGAATGAAGGACCCGAGAATTCGGGTCTTATCAAAGATCTGTTTTTTGTTTAATAGCGGTTATATCGTAATTCGCTGATAAGCACCACTTTTGAGGACTGTGGTTCCAGCAAATTATCCGCATAAGAATCCAACAACTTTCCTAATCTATTTATTTGAGGAAAGTCCCGCCCGGAAATCTGGGAGTTTGGAATATGGTCCAAGACCTCAGTATTGGGTCGGGTATTCAAGGCTAGCCTCCGAATTGGGATAAGGCGAAGAATTGAACCTTCTCCGAACCATGTCAAGCCTATTGGACATAATTCGGGAAGATTTTGGAACCTTATATAGAATCCCTGCTTTAGGCGATTCTATGTAAGAATATAGGAAGCGTCTTTGTTTAGAAGAGCTTAGTCCTCAGTGTTAAGGCCTAGTTTGGATTCGATCGCCTTTATTCTTCTGGCCCATTTCTGAAAATTAACCACGTTTTTGATATTCACTCTAAGCTTTTGGAATTCCGGGAATGTCAGTCCGTAATCCCAACCTACATAAATATCCGGCTTGGAAAGAGTGTTTCGAACAGAAGTCCCTCCACCAACGATGGTCCCACTTGCGATGCTAAGATGATCCGCAATACCGCACCCGCCTCCGATAGTACAATTGTCTCCGATCGTAGTGGAACCCGCAACACCAGTATAACCTGCAATTACAACATTTTTTCCTAATACACAGTTATGACCGATATGAACTAGGTTATCAAATTTACATCCGTCACCAATGATCGTGTTTTCCAAACCGCCTCTATCGATTGCGCTATTGGAACCCATCTCCACATCGTCTCCCACAATCACAGTCCCTACTTGAGGGATCTTATTATGTTTACCGTTTGCGAATACGAATCTGAATCCATCTCCACCGATAGTACAATTTCCGAAAGATCTAAATCTTTTCCCGATAATGACTCCGTGATGAATAACGTTATTCGGTCCTACATGGGAACCTTCTCCGATACTTGCTCCTCTTCCGATACGAACTCCGTCCTCTAAGATAACATTATCTCCGATCTCGGCATCTTCCGCAACGGATGCAAAGTTTCCTATATAACAATTTTTACCGATCTTTGCTTTAGGATGAACGAATGCGTTCGCTTCTACTTTGTTTTCAAACTTATGAGGAGGATAGATCAGATCTAAAACCTGAGCAAGGATCAGATCCGGTTTATCTACAACCAGACAAGGTACTTCTAATTCTTTTGCGAATTCAGAAGTAGTCATTACAATACTAGAGGCAGTCTTCTTTGCCTCGTTTAACATCTTCTTACTTGCGAGAAAACTAATGCTGTTCGTAACTCCGGGGTTAACCGGAGAAACGGATTCCACCTGAACTTTTTTGGGGTCCGCGCAATTTTCTATTTTTGCTCCGGAAATTTTGGAAGCCAGTTCTTCCAATGTATATCTAGCCATTAAGACCCTCTTTTCTAGTCTTTTAGTATCTGCCAACCTATCAGCAGATCGAATTCGGATCTATCCCAAATTTCGGAATGAATTACTTGAATAGGCCAACTAATATACAAGAAAGGAACTTATCTAAAGAATAAAGATAAAGAAGACATAATACGGAAGAATAACCCTTCTTCCCTTAGAAATATCCCGTTTGACGAATTAGCTTCCGAAAAAAATCTGTAATACATTAGAAATCGACATCAGGATCCAGCCCGCCTATGAAGCCCGTTAGAGAGCCGCAAATCAATATATTCAAAAAATCAAACCCGCTAAAAGCTAAGGTTATCAGCAATGTACTTCTTACTCCAGAAACTGGAAAAGGTAAAAGACCTAAAAAAGAAGGCGAGTCCTTAATTCATAGAATCACTATAGCTATCGATCATAGCCAGTATCCTTATCTGATAGGGCAATCCGGTGGTATCATCCCTCCTGGAGAAGATCCTGAGAAAAAAGCAAAAGGTTTAGCAGACGCTGCTTATACAGTTCGTTTATATTCAATTGCTTCTCCTAGCTACTCTTTCGGAATGAAAGAAGATACAATCGAATTCATTATCAAAAGAGATAATGTTTATGATGCAGATGGAAACATCCAATTCAAAGGAGTTTGCTCTAACTACGTTTGTGATCTGAAAGAAGGTGACGAAGTAGTGATGACCGGACCTTCCGGAAAAAAATTCCTTCTTCCAAACGCCGATTTCTCCGGAGACATCATGTTCCTCGCAACCGGAACCGGTATCGCTCCATTTGTTGGAATGAGCGAAGAACTTCTTGAACATAAACTTATCAACTTCACAGGTAATGTAACTCTTGTATACGGAGCTCCTTACTCTGATGAGCTAGTAATGATGGATTATCTAAGAGGATTAGAGAAGAAGTTCCCTAATTTCAAATTAGTTACTGCTATCTCCAGAGAAGAAAACAATCCTTTCGACAACGGAAGAATGTATATCTCCCACAGAGTTAGAATGTTAGAAGCAGAAGTGAAAAAAGTTCTCTCTTCCGGCGGACGTTTCTATATCTGCGGTGGTCCAAAAGGAATGGAAAAAGGAGTAATCGAAGAGATCCAAAAGATCGACGGAAACTCCGGAACTTACGAAGAATATAAGCATCATTTGGAAGGCGCCCACCAATTATTCGTGGAAACCTACTGATCCATTTTCTAAAATTTTTCTAAGTAAAAGGCTCCCACGGGAGCCTTTTTTATTTGGAAAACGACTGGAAATCCAAAACCGGGAATTTAGTATTTTGCCGTCAGGAAGGGAAAATATGAGCGTAATCCGAGATATTGATAAAGGCAAAGGTGAGATCATCCGAGTCGAAATTTCAGAATTTAAAGGAAATAAATATCTGAACTTAAGAATTTGGTACACGGACAGTGAAGGTGAATACAAACCCACTCAGAAAGGGATCGCTATTCCTGTAGGATTATACTCAGAAGTAAAGGATGCAATACTAGCGGCGGAAAGCTCTTTAAGCTAAACCGCCTTACTTTCTATCCAGGCCTTTAGTAAACTTTGGGCCTCTTCTTCCGTTTCAGAAGCACGAATATGAGATTCTAAGCGAGTGATCGAGAATACTTTTTTAACGGAAGATCTTAGATTACTTACAATCAATTCTCCGCCTCTTTTTCTAAGCCAACCAGCAACCTGTATCAACATACCAATCGCGGAAGAATCTATATAAGAAGATTTAGCCAGATTGAATACTATGTATCTGTAACCTTCTTTCATCTTTTCTTGGATCGCTGTTTTGATCTCAGGACATCTATATAGATCTATATCTTCATTCGTACGATAAGCAAAGATCTGATCGTGATATTCCACTCCATCATCCGGGAAATTTTCCATGGCCCCGTACTGAAGTTCGGAAGCAGATGCTACCAAATGTTTTGCAGCAGTAGGAGAATTTTCTAAGATCCGATTCTTTAAGGAGCTTACCCTAAATCCGAGAGTTTGTAGAACTTCGGGAGCCAACTCTTCTTTCTCGTTAATTTCTTTGATTAGATCGTTTAAGAGAGAAATGGACTCTTCCGTATAACCTTCTTTCAAAAGTGTTCCGGCCTTTCTCAAACCCTTTCCGGTCTTGGCAATGGTTGCCTCGACAACTACATCCGCATCTTCCTTTGCCGAGTCGTCATTCCAATCCAAAGGAATATCTATAGTCTTTTGTTCGAGTTTTGCACCGTCGGTTAATTCGTAATAACTTGCAGAAATATTAATGTTTGCAGGTGTATCTTTTTTAGTTGGGCGAAGTTGGACTACTAGACTTTTTACATCATCCGCTCTCATATCCCCGACTTCCAATACCAATGTTTTAGTACGTCCGGTTTCTTCAGGATCAGGTTCTTGGTAAGAAGAAACTTCGGAAACTAGATCCAGATAATCCATTCCTTTCGGAAAATTTACTTTGAGTTCTATGGATTGAGCGTATAAGGTTCCGATATCTCCAAACTCTTTGAAGAATATATCACCTGTCTCTTCAGGAGTTTCCACATAATAGAAGTTTCCTCCTCCTGATTCTGCGATCTCTTTCAAAAGTATTTCGTTGAAGTCGTTCCCGAAACCGATCACAGTTGTGCTGATCCCTTTTTTATAAGCGTCAGCCGCAATCTGAATGAGCTGCACCGGATCCTTGATCCCTAAAGTCGGATTTCCATCAGTAAGAAGAATAACACGTTTATAACCATCTGCAATGGGATGTAATTCTAATGTTCTGAGAACATGAAGCCATCCACCACTAAGATTGGTAGAAGTACCCACTTGGATAGAATTCAATCTATGAATGACTGAATTTTTTTCGGCCAGAGGAACTAGAGGTTGGATGACCTGAACGTCTTCTGCGTAAGCAACAGCGGTTAAAAAATCTCGACGGGTCAACCAATTGACCAGGGAAGAGGAAGCCTGGATCACAGAATCCATCTTACTTCCTTTCATGGACCAACTTCTGTCCAAAGCCAGGCCTAAAACTAAAGGTTGCCTTTGAGTGGAAACAGGTCCCGTAGGAGAATTTAAGCGTACAAGTAGAGTGTTGGACTTTGCGGAAGAACCGGCCGGTCTCATCAATTTGGCCGAAAGAATCATGCGCTAGAAAAAACCATTTACATACGCTAAGAGCAAGAAGAATTTAAAAGAGAAACGGAAATAGAAACCGGAAATGAGCCAAGAAATTATAGAGCCATTACTTAAGGTTTTTTTAGACCGATTTGCGGAAATTCGAACTCAAAATTCGGAAGAGATCCCTAGTTTCACACAAATTTACAAAAACGGAAATCTTGTCTGTGAAGCTTTCAACTCAGTGGAAATTTCAGAAGATTCATCCTTACATAGCGAAGTTCTCGCGATTTCAGAAGCAAAACGGATCTGCAAGGAAAGATATCTCACTGATTGTATCCTGATTACCACACTAGAACCTTGTTTGATGTGCGGAGGTTCCATTCTACTTTCTAGAATCCCTAAAGTAGCATATCTGGTTCCTGCAAAATTGGGAGAAGGAATATCTTCTCTTCCTTTAGAAACGATCTATAGCAGAAATTTCTTTCCAGAACTTGTACTAATTAAGTCGGAAACGACCACGGAGTTATTCAAAACTTTCTTCAAAGATAAGAGAAATTAGACGGACTTTTAGGCTTTTCCTTCTTTCTTGTCCCATGCTATCTGGTAAAATTACAACCATATGGCCGGAAATCACGAAGTTCTCTCCCGCAAATATCGCCCCCAAAGATTCCAAGATGTGATCCATCAAAATCTTGCGATCGGCGCATTACAAAACGCGGTTAAGTCCGGAAAAATAGGTCATGCGTATATTTTTTTCGGACCTCGTGGTGTAGGAAAAACTACAATCGCTAGGATTTTCGCAAAAAGACTGAACTGTCAAAATCCGATCGATAATGAGCCATGCAATCAGTGCGATTCTTGCCAAGAGATCACTAAAGGAATTTCTGGAGATGTTCTTGAGATAGATGCTGCAAGTAACCGCGGTATTGAAAATATCCGAGAACTTAGAGATAACGTAAAATTCACTCCGATGGGTGGAAAGTATAAGGTGTACATCATAGACGAGGTACACATGCTTACCGACCAATCCTTCAACGCACTTTTAAAAACTTTAGAAGAACCTCCTGCTCATGTAGTTTTTGTTTTAGCTACCACCGAATATCATAAAATCCCTGAAACCATTCTATCTCGTTGCCAAGATTTTATTTTTAAGAAAGTTCCTTTATCCGTTCTCCAAGATTATGCGGAGAATTTATGTAAAGAAGAGAATACAAAATACGATTCGGAAGGATTGTTTTGGATAGCGAAGAAGGGAGACGGCTCCGTAAGAGATATGCTTTCCTTTATGGAGCAGGCTCTTGTGTTCACAGATAACCGCCTCTTAGGATCAGAGATCCGAAAAATGATCGGATATCATGGGATTGACTTTTTGTCCGACTTTATCAAAAGCCTGGTGGATGCTGAAAATTCTTCTAAGTCTTTACAGATCATTGAAAGCTTGTACCAAGAAGGCCAGGACATATACAAATTCCTTTGGGATTCGATAGAGTTCACTCATACATTATGTTTAGTGAAAGATTCCGCGGCAGATTCCGAATCAGTAAACTATCCAAGAGAAGATCTGATCAAGATGAGAAAGGATTTCGAATCTGTAGATCCGATCGCATTGAATAAACTTTCTTTTCGTCTTTTTGAATTATTTGAAAGGGTTAAAACGCTTCGTTTGAGAAACTCTTTCGAGATTAAAATTTTCATAGAGATCCAGATCAAAAAACTTACAGAAGATCTGGCAAAACCTAGTCTTGCAGGACTTGTGGACAGGATCAATCATCTCATACTGATGATCCAAGATCAGGATTCCGGTTCGACATCCGTCGCATTCGAGGTTCCTAAAAAGCAAGCTCCTTCACCCGCTAAAGAAATACAAACTCCTTCCCCGACTCCTTCTCCAGTTGTGTCTAATGAGAAGAAAGAAATCCCTCAAGAAAGAAAATCAGGCCCACTATCTTCTCTAGAAGATCTGGCAAAAGATGTTTCTTCCGAAGATGCAGAATGGGAAAAATCTTTTAAAAACGAATTCTTAGGAACAGATGTAGATCCTTCCAAAGTACCTAAGTTGGGACTCTAGGGTATAAACCATGTTTGAAAATTTAAAAAACGCATCCGAAATTTTTTCCAAGATGGGAGAAATGCGCGGCAAAATGGAAGAGATCAAAAAGAGGATCTCCAACCTACGAGTAATGGGTGACGCGGGTGCCGGAATGGTACAGGTCACATCTACCGGCGACGGAGCAATCGTAGATGTAAAGATCAACCGTACATTATTCGATTCGGAAGATAATAAAATGTTAGAAGATCTAGTTATGGCCGCAACTAACGATGCTATCCAAAAAGCAAAACAAGCGGCTGAGTATGAATTAAAATCGATCACCGGCGGATTAGATCTTTCTGAAATTTCTAAATTATTCGGCGGCAACCTTGGCTGAACATTTAATCGAAGGAATGGTAAATGCACTTTCTTCTCTTCCCGGGATTGGAAGAAAGAGTGCATATCGGATCAGTTTTCATTTATTGAGACAAGACCCCGCAGTTTTTAACGGATTCGTCCAAAGTTTATCAGAAGTAAAAGGAAGGATCCGTTTCTGTTCTCGATGTGGTTCCTATTCTGAAGAAGAGATTTGCGATCTTTGCCTTTCCGAAAAAAGGGACAGCCATACGGTTTGTGTTGTAGAACAACCGGAAGACGTATTCTTTATAGAGAACACGGGCGAATTTAAGGGAAGATACCATGTTCTCAATGGAGTCATTTCTCCTTTGGAAGGTGTAGGACCACAAGATCTGCGTATCAGAGAACTTTTAAATAGAATAGAACCAGAAGATCTAAAAGAAGTTTTAGTAGCAACCAACCCCACATTAGAAGGGGATGCAACAGCGGACTATCTAAACCATCAATTAAAGAATTTTAATGTGACTGTTACTAGGATAGCTTACGGTATTACGGTGGGTGGCTCTATTGAACTTGCTGATCAATACACCTTAGGAAGAGCAATCCGCTCTCGACTTAAACTTTAGAATCTATGCTCTGCAGTGACAAACAATTCTCTTAGGATTGTTCCTTGGGTCGTATCCAAATATGCCTTTAAACCGTTACCGGCTATAAAGTAACCGGAACGTAAAAGTATCTGCATATCTCTAAATGCACTCCATCTTAAATTCAGGTTATATTCCTGACCGAAGTAAGCAGAGGTACGATAGAAGTTTTCCTCATTATAAAATCGATTATTATCCATGAGCGGAGACTTGGTCCCATACAATCGATAATAACCTAAAGTTAAAACTAAAGGACCGGATAAAACTATATCTGTAAAAATCCCATACTCATATAAACCGCTCATGTCTCTACCGGAGAATAACGCGTAACCTCCCGTAAAGTCGTTCGCAATGTTAGAAAGTGAATATCCAGGAAATAAGGTCCGATAACCGTTCCCATGTAAATTGGATCTGGTCCCATCTTTTTCATAACCAGGTCGTCCGGTAGAACCGGAAATCATCGTAGTAACACTTACTGATTCATTATAACGATAAGACAATTGTGTATCAAAGAATCCACCTTTGATCTTATACAAGTCGTACTTTTGTTGGATCTCGTTCCCATCAGAATCTCTATATGGATTTAAAGATTTTACCGTTCCGTGATTATAAATACCGTGAATAGTCCATGTAAAATCAGAAAAATTAAATTCGTTGAATAGACCATGCCAGAACAATTGATTCGAGTCGCTAGTCCTAGAGACCAGACCGTATACCCCATTTACATCCTGAATATCTCTTAGATTATCATCTAAGTAGAAACTGTACAATTCATGTTTAGCATTATTGAAGAAGCTAGTCTTGATCTTATAAAAATAAACGTTAGAGCCTTGGTAATTTTTATCTGCAAAAGTATTCTTATCCAAGTCAGTGAGATTATTCTGTTTAGCTACGAACCAACCACCTTCAATCGTAGTATTCCAATCCCTAATATCTTTTGTTAAGTTTACTCCAGTTCCCGGAACAAACACAACTCTACCTTGCGCTGAAGTAAAAAGCTGAAGACCAACTCTTGCGGTAAAACTTCTCTCGGGCAATTTGAAGTTGAGATAGAGAAAGTTAGTCTGCATGTTCACCGCAGAACTGAAGGAAGCTTCTCCACCTTGTCCAGGTCCTACGCTAGAAGTTTGATTAACTCCTCTTCCTCCAAAGATAATGTCACCGATCTGAACGCCCACCAGAGCTTCGAAATATTTCGAAGTGGAGAAGTTCATATTCAAGGTCATCCTTGTATCGTAGTAAGTTGTATCTTCTTTCTGAGGGCTTAGAGTACTAGGATAACCCTTTTCTCTCGCTGCTAACTCATTTTGGTATTTGGTGAGAGTATCTTTATTGTATTGTTGTACGAAATCAGAACGATTATAAGGAGTTACAGGAGTTTGCCTGGAAGTATAAATATCTCTTCCTAAATTGAAACCACGAACCCTATAGTTCCCTTGGAAATCTATCTTTGTTTTTTCCTCTACTTCTTGAGCAGAAATGGAAACGCCAGCAAAGATAAATATTATTATGGCAAGCGTTCGGAACTTTTGAAACGGAGAATCCAACACGAATTACTTTACCCAACCGCTTCCAAGAAAATATTTAGAACGAAGACCTTCTATAACTCCTGTCCTTTTCAATTCTTTGATAAAGAAATTAAAATTATCTGCAAAGACTAGGTCATTCAACGGTAAAGCAGCGCTTATATACTCATCCATGACCGGATTCACAAGAGCCACATAGCTCGCTTTTAGACTGGGTTGTTTCTGTAATAAGGATAGAATATATAAACTATCGGCAACATAACAAATCACATTCCCTTTTGTTAATGCATCTATCGCGATAGAATCCGAAAGATAACTGTAAATTTGGTTCTTACCGAACCTTCTCAAAAGATAATTGTGATTCGTAGTATTAGATCGGACAGAGAAGGAAAGAGCATTTAGAACTGCCAAGTCTTCCAATGATTTAAAAGTCCTAGTAGTAACTATACTCCCTTCCGGCTCGGGAGGAAGAGAACGTTTATTAACAAGACCGGCAGGAGTTGTAAGAAGATAAGGATCAGAAAAAGTAACTGTCTTTCCCCGGCTTAGATCCGTAGACATTCCTGCCATCGCAATATCAATCGTGCCAGCTGCGATCTCATCCGAAAATTGACGGAAAGTTTTGAGAGGTTTTACTTTGAGTGCAACTCCCAAATAATCCGCATAGAGTTTTGCAAGTTCCATATCGAAACCGGGAAAACCTTCCTTAGGATCTTGGATATAAAATGGTTCGTAAACTCTATTAACCCCGACCACCAATTCTTTCTTAGAAAGGATAGAGTCCAATCGAGAAGGCATGGCCTTGGTTTGAGAATATATGTCTAGAGAGAAAAGGACAATGGCCGAAAGAAATGCCGACTGAAACTGCTTCCGCATTTTCATGATACCTAGGTTATCGGCATCTTCCGGTTGTTAAAGGAGTTTTTAGTCTATTCTAAAATTTGAAATTCGGTTCTTCGATTTTTGCGGTCTGTTTCAGGGTTTTTTTCCGGATAAATCGGCTCTTTACTTCCCTTTCCGTCCGTGCTAAAACGACCCGTAGAAATTCCTTTTTTCACCAGATAATCCTTCACTGCCGCAGCTCGATTGCGACTTAATTCCAAATTATCGTTCGGATCCCCATGCAAATCAGTATGACCTGTGATTTTCAGTTTTATAGAAGGGTTTTCATTTAAGAAAGCGACCAGTCTGTCCAAAATTTCAAAAGACTCTTCTTCGATCTCGAAAGAGCCGGTCCTAAAATGAATCGATTCCAAAGAGAGCTTTTTATTCTTCTTCAGTTCTTCCCATTCATTCACGGAAAATTCGTAGATATCATAATTTCCACCTTCTTTCTCCAACCTACAAAAGTACGCATTCTTGCCGTCAGGAGTTTCCGTATAGAAGGCTTCGTCGCCGGGAGAATTTATTACAGGCCCGAGATTAACGGCAGCGGAGAAGGTTCCGTCTTCCTTAATTTCTACTTTATAAATATCTAAACCACCATAACCGCCTGGACGATTCGAAGAAAAATATAAATACTTACTATCTCTACTCAAAGTAGCAGCGATTTCCGCATGTTCCGTATTCACGGGACTTTCCATACGAATTGCTTTTCGCCAGGAGCCATCTTTATATTCGGAAATATAAATGTCCGACTCAGCAACTTTTCCGAATGGATAGCGAGTGAAGAATAGATAACTTCCTGCTAAAAAAGGATTCTCTTCAATTGCAGGAGTATTTACTTCTTGAGGAAGTCTAGTGGCTTTATCCCAACTTCCATTTTTTAATGTCGCAAAATATAGATCTCTTGAAACGCCGATCTTACCACTGCTCAATTTGAATTCTATACTTCCATCTCGGTTAGATGAAAAGATAATCGCCTTCTCATTTTCAATAATGAAAGGACTTTGATCATCGAATTGTGAATTCAATTCGGAAACTTCTACACCACCACTCCAGCCATCTTTTGTTTTTACCGATTTGAAAAGATCCGAGTAGTTGGAATTCCTACGTTTGGAATAATAATATAAAGTATTTCCGTCTTCCGAAAGACTGATCCCAAATTCATTCAAAGAAGTGTTAATCTCTCCTTTTAAAGGAGCAACTTTTCCTTTAGTAGAATCCTCTGCACCGGATACGGAAAATCCCGCAAAGATGAAATAGCAAAGTAATACGGTAACAATCTTGAAAAAACAAGAAGTCTGAGTATGGATTATGGAAGCCATACTCTAACTATCTGCCTTTTGGAGAAAAACCTGATACTTTTTCGAGGAAAAAATCAGAGATATTTTTTTAAAGCTTCCGGGAACTCGATAGTTCCATCTTCCTTTTGGTAAGTTTCTATGACGGCAGCCAAAGTCCTTCCGATCGCTAAACCAGAGCCGTTCAGCGTATGAACCAATTGATTTTTACCTTCTTTCGATTTGTAACGTATCTTACCACGTCTTGCTTGAAAATCTTTGAAGTTGGAAACGGAAGAAATTTCCATCCAACGATTTAAACCAGGCATCCAAACTTCTATATCATACGTTTTGGAAGAAGCAGCCGAAATATCCCCGCTACATAATAACATCACTCTGTATCGGATCCCTAATTTTTTCAGGATATTCTCAGCATGAGAGAGCATTTTTTTATGCTCTTCTTCGGAGTCTTCCGGGCGAGCAAACTTCACAAGTTCCACTTTTTGGAATTGATGAACCCGAACCAAACCCCTAGTATCCTTTCCATAGGAACCAGCTTCTCTTCTGAAACAAGAAGTATGAGCAGTGATAGATATAGGTAGAGAACCTTCTGGAATGATTTCGTCTCTATATAAATTCGTTAAAGGAACCTCTGCGGTTGGGATTAGATTGAGTTCATCTCTTTCTAATCTATAGTATTCATCCTTAAATTTAGGATACTGTCCTGTAGTAGTCATACATTCGTCGTTTACCATAACTGGTACCCAAACTTCAGTATAACCGTGCTCACTAGTGTGAGTCTCGAGCATGAGATTTGCAAGTGCTCTTTCTAATTTAGCACCTAGGCCAAAATAAGTGTAAGC
Organism: Leptospira andrefontaineae; assembly: GCF_004770105.1. Classification (NCBI taxonomy): domain Bacteria; kingdom Pseudomonadati; phylum Spirochaetota; class Leptospiria; order Leptospirales; family Leptospiraceae; genus Leptospira; species Leptospira andrefontaineae. Next base: position 435,437 of record NZ_RQEY01000019.1, read on the forward strand.
TCTAGCTCCAGCGAGTTTCGTTCCCTTCTCGAAATTGAACCAACCTAATGCCTCTCCTAATTCGAAGTGAGGTTTTGGAGTAAACTTGTAATCCCGGACTTCTCCAACTTCATACAAAACTTTATTGTCGTGCTCGTTCTTGCCTACCGGAACATCTTTGTCTAGAATATTAGGAAGACCTAAATTGATTTCCATCAGCTTGGATTCCAGAGATTCCAGATCGTCTTCTATCTTTTTTATCTTATCTCCGATCTCTTTTACTGCAGCAGAAGCAGCGGCGATATCTCCGCCCGCCTGTTTAACTTTTCCTATCTCCTTACTCGCCTTATTCCTCTCTTCACGGAATACATCTGCTTCCTTTTGGAGAACTTTTCTCTTTTGGATGATGTCGGCAAGCTGATCCAAGACAGCGAGGTCTTTAAAACCTCTTAGCTCTAGATTAGATTTTAATTCTTCAGTGTTATCGGTAATATATTTAAGATCAATCATGATGATACGCCTTCCTTTGCGTGAATTTTAAGGAATTATTATACAAAGTTTTTTCTACCTGGGCATTGGATTCTTTTCTAAGTGAGAACATCTTCTCTAAAACGAATTTAGTATAAGAAGGTTCGTTCCTTTTTCCTCTAAATGGAGGTGGAGCAAGGAACGGTGCATCCGTTTCGATCAACATACTTTCTAAGGGAAGTTTTTCGGCTGCTTCTTGGATATCTCTTGCATTCTTAAAAGCAACAATTCCCGAAAAAGAAATATAATATCCTAGATCCACTAACTTCTTCGCCGTTGGATAATCATAAGTAAAACAATGGATAACTCCAAATGCTTTGTCCCTATGGTCTTTTAAAATAGAAACTGTATCTTCTGCCGCATCTCTTGAATGGATCACTACAGGAAGAGAATACTGAGAAGAAGCTTCTAGGAAAGCATGTAACACGTCCGCCTGATACGCCTTAGTTGAAGCATCGTGATAATAATCTAATCCGATCTCTCCAATTGCGGATAACTTTTTATCCGTCACGTTTTCTTTGACTAGTGTCAAAATTTCTTCTTTTTTTGGAAATTCGTGAGTCTCAGTTGGATGGCATCCGATCGAATAAAATATTTCTATCTCTTCATCTGAAAATTTTTCAGATAAACCTTTCGCTCTAATTGAACTCTCAAGGTCGATACCGATCTGGACGATCTTTTTTATACCTGATTCTTTTGCTTTTTTTAGAGATTCTGCAATATCCTGCCCTTGCTCTTGTATTATATCTAAGTGGCAGTGAGTGTCGATGATGGAGTACATATGAAAACGGCTTTTAAAAGGCAGTTTTCGTGATTTGTATTGACTGAAAAGAGAATTTTTTAGAATCCTTACAGCATAACAACGGAACGGGAAAACTCGTTGGTTTGGGACATAATAGCTTGAATCTTAAATCCTATCTTGCACTACTTTATTATAGGCTCAGATATAAATACCAAGATCTGAAGCTTAAGCTAGATATCAAAATAGCAAATTGGAACAAGAAGGGTAAAGAACGTCTCACCGTTATGGTGATCCCACACTCCGAACAAAAAACGATCAACTTTCATATCTCTTACAGAGCGATCACTATCTTCATCGGGACAATTCTGGTCCTTCTTCTTATCAGCTCTATTAACGTGCTCAGTCACTCAGGATCTATTCACCAACTTACTGAGTTGAACTTATCCAACCAAGACTTCATTCGTCAGTCCGCAAAAATGAAAGAGGAGATCAACGGTCTTCATGAACACGTTGAGTATTATCACAATCATGTGGGGGCTCTTTACGGAAGACTGACCGGTGATAATTCCAAAGTTGCAAAAGGGATTGGGGGAGCGGAAAAACTTTCTTTCGGTTCCGACAAAAACTTAGCACCCGGTGCAGAAGTTTTCCGACTGAAAGAAGATGTTCATAATCTTAAAGTAGCGAACGAACTTACTCAAGAAATCATTAGTATATTAAAAAAACGTAAAAATCTAATCCGCCAAACTCCATCCATTTGGCCGGTAAAAGGATATGTTCTTTATCCTTATGGAGAATATCTGAATCCAGTTACCGCTCGTAGAGACTTTAACAATGGATTGGATATCGGCGCTTTCCCTGGATCCGAAGTAGTTGCTACCGCTCCCGGTACTGTTTATGAGATTGGATACACACGCAACACTGGATACTTTGTGAAAGTAGCTCACAAGTTCGGTTGGAAAACGATTTACTCTAATCTGGATCGTGTAAAAGTGAAAGCGAACCAGCAAATTTCCAAAAGCGAAGTATTAGGTTTCGTTGGAAAATCGGAAAACAGTCCTCAGTACAGTCTTCATTATGAAATTCATGTGGGTACCAGAGCGATCGATCCTTTTGCATTCTTGAACCAGATCCAAGACTGATGGCCCATACAGAAGAGCAATTAGCAGTAAATAGCATCATCGGCGAAGGCGCCGAATTCAGCGGAGACTTCAAACTTTCCGGACTTCTACGTATTGACGGTATTTTTAGGGGAACTATAAAAACCGACGGAAAAGTCCTAATCGGAAAGACCGGAATCGTCGATACGGATATTAAAGCTCGTATTGTCGTTGCCGGCGGTGAAATTAATGGGAATATATTCGCGTCGGAACGAGTGACTCTACTTGCAAGCTGCCGTATGAAAGGTGATATCATCACTCCGAAGGTAGTTATGGAAGAGGGAGTACAATTCGAGGGAAATTGTAAGATTAACCCGACCACTCATTGAAGATCCAATCTCAACAAAAAGACCCTCGCACAGAATCACGTAAAAAAAGAGACTTCGGACTTTCTCTAAGTTCTTCTATATACCAACCTGTTCCCAGCTCAGTATCCGATTCCCAGATCCCAGATTCTAAAAGTGAATTTTTCGATTTAGTAGAACATCTACTTCCATATAATCAGGAAAGAACAAGAGATCTAAATTCTTTATTGAGAGATCTTCCTGATGCAGAGAGAAACTTTCTAAAATCTCCCACATATGCAAATTTAGAAGTTTATAAAAGGATCGTTCAAGGAATCTTAAAAGAAGTCCTCGATAGAAATACAAGTTTAGAAACCTTGCGTACTAGAGCTAGAGGTGGATCCGAGAAAGTTTACCAAGTAGTTCAGATAGTAGATGATAAGATCCAAACTTTAGCGGACTTTATCATTCATCCCGAAAACTCTACTTTTGATCTAATGAAAAGAATGGAAGATATACGCGGTCTATTAGTGGATCTGATGAATTAAGATCAGACCTTTGATCCTAGGTTCTTAAACACTTCTGGAAGTTTTGCAGGCTTTCTAGATTCTAATAATAAAAACGCCCAAGTCAATTCCCCATTACAAATTAAAGTATCGTCTGATACTTTTCTAACCTGAATATTCCAAAGAATGCTAGCCGGTTTGATCTCCCCTGCTTTCACATAAATTTTCAGTTCTTCATCAAACCTTGCGGGTGATTTGTATTCGATCAGAGAACGAGTGACTACAAAGTCCAAACCATTCTTCTCTAATTCACCTTTGTAATCGTACTTTAGAAACCTCATGTACTCATTTAGAGCAGTGTCGAAGTACGTAAGATAATGTGCGTTGAATACTACTGCTTGTGCATCAATCTCGGAATAACGAACTCTTAAAGTATGATAGAATTCCGAATCGTTTGAGCTCATGGACTATTTCTGATAACCAATATTCTTCAATGGCCTTATAAGCCTAAAGCATCTAAAACTTTTTGCAAAGCATCCAAGCTTGGATAAGCAATGCTGAGTTTTCCTTTTCCAGAAGAAGAATTATGAGTGATATCTACTTTCATAGAATACTTTTTACGGAACTTGTTTTCAAGTTCTACAATATCCACTTCTTTACGTTTGGACTTTTTCTTCTCTCTGACTGGAGCTTCTTCGGTCAGATTCGCAACTATATCTTCGACCTGACGAACAGTTAAACCTTTCTCCGCAATTTGATAAGCAAGTTGTTCCGATTTTTTACGATCCGCGATAGACAAGAGCGGTCTTGCATGACCTTCAGATATTCTGCCATTTTTAACCAAATCCATAACTGAATCCGGTAATTGTAAAAGACGGATCAAGTTGGAAACAGTTGCTCTATTCTTACCTACACGAGAAGCAATATCAGTAATCTTTAATCCGGATTTTTCAGAAAGAGTTTTATAAGCTAAGGCCTCTTCTATCGGATTTAGATTTTCTCTTTGGATATTTTCGATAAGAGCCATTTCCAAAGTTTGTTGTACATTTGCTTTTTTAACTACGACTGGGATTTTGATGAAGCCAGCAATTTTACATGCGCGGTATCTTCTTTCACCGGAAATGATCTCATATCCGGAACCAGTGTCCTTGACTACGATCGGTTGGATGACTCCATGAGCCTTAATAGTCTCGGCAAGTTCACGCAAAGATTCTTCATTAAAGGTTCTTCTTGGTTGGTCAGGATTCGGACGGATCTCAGAAAGTTTTACCTCTTTGAGTGAACCTTCTCCACCTGCTTCCTTGAAAGATTTTTCCTCCGAAACGGGAATTAAATTCCCGAGTCCCCTACCTAATGCTTTCGGTTTTGCGCTAGCACTCATTAATTTTTACCGGCTACTTCTAATGCTAGACTTCTATAACTTTGAGCACCGATCCCATCCGGATCATACGAAAGAATAGACTTACCGAAAGACGGAGCTTCCGAAAGTTTGATGTTTCTAGGAATAACAGTAGTATATACTTTTTCTTTAAAATAAGACTTAACATCCTCTGCCACTTGTTGTGCAAGATTGGTTCTCTTATCGAACATTGTCAGAAGTACACCTTCAAGCTCTAGAGAAGGATTTAATTTTTCCTGAACCAGAGAAATGATCTTCATAAGCTGAGTCAGCCCTTCCAAAGCGAAGTATTCAGTTTGAAGAGTGATCATCACACTGTCGGCCGCAGACAATGCATTGATAGTAAGAACACCAAGAGAAGGAGGACAATCGATCAGTATATAATCATACTCGGTTCTCAAATGACCGATCGCATCTTTTAAACGATACTCACGATTTTCCTCGCCCAATAAGTCAGCTTCTGCTCCGGACAAATTGATATTAGAAGGAATGATATGAAGATTTTCGATATCAGTTCTTTTGATACATTCTGCAGCGGAAGATTCTCCGATCAAAAGTTCATAAGAAGTATTTTGGAGAGTGTTTATCTCGAATCCTAAACCGGATCCCGAGTTACCTTGTGGATCAAAATCTACGATCAGAACTTTTTTACCGATCGCAGCTAGATTTGCCGCAAGATTGATGGAGGTAGTAGTCTTTCCTACGCCGCCTTTTTGATTACTTATGGATACGATCTTTCCCATAGAATTCTTTGCTCTCCTTTTCGAGAAGCTTCCAAGCCCTAGGGATACCTTGCCTTGTCGATCCGACCTTTTTCAAGAATTTAATATGTCGCATGCCTAAAAATTCAAGTTCAGGCAAAAATACAGTCTTAGTAACTTCAAAGCCACTATCAGTTAAGATCTTCTTTTCGATCTCTGCATCAAACTCGTCTTTCCCAATGAATGGGACATAATATCCTTCTTTTATAATGCACCTACTTAAGACTTCTGCACTCCAAGGATAGGGCACAAATCCCCTAGAAACACCTAAATTCCAGTCAGTTTTCCAGTCCTCCGCCCTTGCAAAAAGGAAATCCACACCTGAGATCTTGTTTTCTTTTACGAATGTTTCCGTGTGAGAAAGTTTTCTTCTTTGTGAATCTAATAGAACTAGCTTAGGTCTTTCCTTCTCGATTAAACAACGAAAGAAGAAGCCTGGTATGCCGGGCCCTGTGCCTGCGTCTCCCACCTTCATCTTGTTAAACGATCCAAGTATACTTTGGATCTTATAAATATGAAAGATTGATTCGAGGACGTGGCGATCTAAGATCTCGTTCGTATCTCTTTTGGAGAAAAATCCGCCTGCTTGGTTCTTTTCTTTTAGGAAGGATAAAAATAAAGAGACAAGTTCCCAATCAAATAAGGGAAGAATCTGCTCTGCGTCTTTTGGGAATCTATATTTTACCGCGGCTTGGATCCCATCCGGATCGTGACTAAAGTCCGGATGGATTGTCTCTGTTTCTGTCATTCTACTTTGCGACTTGGTGATTGTATTCTATGATGGACTTGAATAAAATTTCAATTCCCATCTTAAGCTGAGGAACACTCATGCTCTCATTCTTACCATGAATACCGTCTATCTCTTCTGAGGAAAGTAATGCTGGAATTAGTCCGTAACATTTTAATCCGATCTGTCTGAGATAAGAACTATCAGTGGTTCCAGGTGATAAGAATGGAGTGGCAATCGATCCAGGCTCAACTGCAGTTACAGTTCCAGCAAGAACTCTAAATAATAATCCATCCATCGGAGAAATACTTCCGGACTCCAAGTGGCGAGCACTAACTTCTACTCCGTATTTTTCTCCGAGTGCTTTTACTTCTTCGAACATCTTTTTCTCATCTTGTCCTGGAAGAATACGAATGTCTAAAGATCCTGTTGTCTCAGAAGTGATCACATTCATTCCAATCGGATGACTATCTATACCAGTTAAACTCACAGTGTTTCTAGTCATTGCTCTAAGATGTCTATTAGAGTTGATCACACCTTTTAAGATTATGAAGAGCAAAGGGTTTCTAGATCTTTTTAATACAAACGAGTCTGGAAAATTACTGATAGCTCCTAGCGAGTAAAAGAACGCAGCAGTTTCATCCTTGATCACAGTTTTGTTTCCGATGTTCTGCACTTCTTGCAAAAAATCTACCATTGACTTTGCAGCATAACTAACTGGCGGAGTACTTCCATGTCCTGGAATAGATTTTGCTTTTAAATCTAACCACACTGCACCTTTTTCTGCGAGTTGAATATTGAATACTTTAGATCCTTTGATAGCGATGTCTTTAGATCCGGTTCCACCTTCATTCCAAACATATTCATATCCGTTGAATATTTCTTTATGTTTATCTACTAAGAATCTAGCTCCATGTTCTGAGCGGCTTTCTTCATCTGCGATAGCAAGGAACATTAAGTTTCTTTCTAGCGGGATCTTCTTTTCATGAATAAGTAAGAATGCATGTAGTTGCATGATGCCAAGACCCTTAACATCGACTGCACCCCTTCCATGAATTCTATCTCCTTTTCTTACTCCGGAGAACGGAGGAACATCCCAATCTTTCGCATCTGCTTCTACAACATCGATATGACTTGTAAGTATTAAACCTTCTTTAGTTGTATCTTTACCTTTTAACTCTGCAAGGAGAGATGCTCTGTCCGGCTTGCCAGGATATTCAATGATGCGAGAAGGAATTCCTCTCTTGTCTAAGATAGATTTTAAAAAGAGTGCACCTTCTTTTTCTCTGCCTCGAATAGTTGCGATCCTAATATAAGCTTGGAGATCTTTTGCGGCCTCTTCACTTAGTGCAGAATAATCTAAGTTCGGAACAATTGCTTCCGGTTGGATTGGTTTTATACCTTTTTCAGTGAATGCGATCGTATAAATTATGAAAATCGCGATAAGAGCAAGGATCGTGATTCCGATTTTTTTGAGGGACATATTTCCTCTCCACTAATCTTTCTTTATTGGCTTCTAATGTTTTCGGTGTAGAAGCCCGTAAAAAATTATTCCGTCATGGCACCTCTGCAAGGAGTTTTCCTTTGATTCCGAGAATGGAATGTTATAATTTTATGTAGGACCTCCTACTGAAATATAATGAGATTCCAAGAGTCTTACAGATACTATAAAAAGAAAAGACCCCAATATCTAATCTTAATCCGGTATCATTACGGTAGAAACCCATTCAAATTTCCTAAAAAGACTCTTAACATTTTACGCAAATAGTCGATGTCTAGAGGGAGGTAATCTCCATGTTAAAAAGAGTATTCTTCTTCTTTGTTTTCATCTCCTGCATCAGCCCGATCTATTCTTTCACTCCTGGAAAATGGTCTCATACAGATAGGATCGTTTTAGGTTTCGAAAAGGGTGGACCTAGCCAAGAACTAGTAAAAGATTCAAAAGGTAATTTGATCTATACTGCTAAGTATGAGTATGATCCTTCCGGAAAATTAATTAAAGAAAACTATATCGGACAAGATGGAAAGCCCGATGGTTTTACCAAGTTCATATACAAAGACGGAAAAATTCTAAAAGAAGAACTCTATAATAAAGACGGAGTGAATCTTGAATCCAAAAACTTCGGATACAATAAATCCGGTGTCCTTTCTTCTATCGAATTAATAGATAAAGATGGAAAGAATATACTTACCTGCACGATCATCTCTTGGGGTGAGAACGGCTTAGTAAAAGAAGCTCAGACTCAATGGACTGATGCAAAACTTACTGAAAGATTTTCTATCGTTAAGGACCCGAACAAACCGGGCTTATTTCAGCAGAACATTTACAATGAAGATAAACAACAAGCTGCATCTACTGTTCTGACTTTTGATTCAAATGGAAAACTTTTAAGTCGTATGAATGTTCAAGGAACGATTGAAAGAATGAACAGATTGATCTGGGACAAAGAGAATCGTTTACAACAGTTCACTTACTTAATCAAACAAGGAGATAAATGGGCCGTTGAGAAAACTCACGAACTCGTTTACGGAAAATAATCACCCGCGTTTCACGTGAAACGGAGAGAAGGGAGGGCAATCTGCTCTCCCTTTTTTATTGCCCGCTCAAATAGACAGATTCTTAAATCTTCTGAAAAACTAACCTTGTCCATGTAACATCTTCTTTGTTCTTCATTAGACTAGGTCGGTTTTCTATAATTAGTAAATTCATAAGACCAAACTTTGAAGCCTGATCAATATTCATCCTTGCATTCGTTGAAAACACATGAGTCCCGACACCGGGCGGTCCATTACGAAGTGAAAGAGCAAAGATACCGTTCGACTTCAGAAGTTCAGATACTCTCTTGATAGAATATAACTGCTCTTCTTCATTCAAATGATGCCAGACTCCAGATGCGAGAATGAAATCAAATTGGTTATGATAATCTGAAAGTTTTGTAAGGCTCGGTAATGAATCATCTATCCATATGATCTGATCAGAAAAATATCGACGAACTCCTGCTTGCCTGAACTCTTGAAGTGGTTCCACTGCGATGACTGAGTGTCCCATTTTAGAAAAGGTAAAAGCATCCCTTCCAATGCCGGCACCGAGATCTAAAACGTTGCTTTTTTCTTTCGGAATATAAGAAAGGAAGTCTTTATGAAGATCGGAAAAATCGATCTCACATGTAGCTTTAATGAACTCTTCTAGATAGTTCGAATATCCTTCAGTACCTTTTACTCGATCCGGATTCATAGGACTATATAAGAAGTTAGAAGGGAACATATAGAACGACAGTGTTTTTTAAGAAAAACGTTTCATGTGAAACGTTGGAATTCCAACACGCGGTTTCAGATCAACATGCCGAATATATTAATCTGCAAAAGAGAATAAAAAAAACCCCAGATTACTCCGGGGTTTTCTTTCAGAAAGTTATCTAAAAAGATATTCAAACTGGGCTAGGCTTTCTCCCCTTAATATAAAAAAGAAGCATATCGATATCGCTTGGATCCACACCTGATATCTGAGCTGCCTTTTCTAAATTTAAAGGACGATGTTTTGTAAGTTTTTGTATGGCTTCCTTCTTAATACCGGGAACCAAAGAATAATCAATTGTCTCAGGTATAGGAACAGTTAAATATCTATTCTTCCAATCGATAGTATCTTGTTCTCTTTTGATATAACCTTCGTACTTGATCTCCATCTCGATTACCTTTCTGTCTTGAACACTTAGCTCTTCAGACTCAGGCACTAGGAACTTAACATCTTCGAAAGCAATCTCAGGTCTTTTCAAGAATGAATCCAGCTTCGCACCGTACTTCAGACTTTGGATTCCTTTTCTTTCTAATAAAGCTTCGAACTCGGGTAAAGGTTTGAGTGGAGTAGATTGTATCCTCTCTTTAACTTCTGAGATCTTTTTGTATCTACCGGTCATCTCGTTAAAAGTTTCTTCGGATACAAGACCCATCTTGTATCCATATTTCATAAGTCTTTGATCGGCATTATCTTGTCTCAAAAGAAGTCTATGTTCCGCACGGGATGTGAACATTCTATATGGATCTTCTACACCTTTATGAACTAGATCATCCACAAGAACTCCGATATAAGATTCTCCTCTAGAGAACAACATCGGCTCCTCCCCTCTTAAGGAAGAAAGTACACTATAAGCAGCCACCAAACCTTGGGCGGCAGCTTCTTCATAACCAGTAGTGCCATTGATCTGTCCCGCATGATAAAGACCTTTGATCTTTTTAGTTTCTAATGTTGGTTTTAATTCAGTAGGATCAACATAGTCGTACTCGATTGCATATCCTGGTCTTAAGATCTCTGCTTCTTCTAAACCTGCAATTGATCGCACTAATTTCCATTGTACTTCTTCCGGAAGACTGGTGGAGACCCCATTCAGATAGATCTCTTGTGTATCATAACCTTCGGGTTCCAAAAAGATCTGATGTCTTTCTCTATCTGCAAAACGAACAATCTTATCTTCTATGGAAGGACAATATCTTGGCCCGGTCGATTTGATCTGACCTGAATACATAGGAGAAAGATGAATGTTCTCATTGATCAGCGCATGAGTTTTTTCATTCGTGTAAGTGATATAACAAGGTATCTGTCTACGAGTGATCTTAGTTGTAGAAAAAGAAAAAGGAGAAGGATCCGGATCACCTTCTTGCACACTCATCACGGAAAGATCTACGGAATTTTTATGAATTCGAGGTGGAGTTCCCGTCTTCAATCTTCCTAATTTCAAATTATACTTAGCAAGTGAATGAGAAAGACCTTTAACTGTAGGTTCTCCGAATCTTCCGTTCTCTTTTTGATAAGTTCCTATATGGACAATGGAAGATAAAAATGTTCCGGTAGTTAAGATCACATGATTGGTGAAAATTTCAAAACCTCTTCCTGTCCGAACTCCAATAATACGATCTTCTTCTATCAGAAGATCTTCCACTGTATCTTGTCTGATGGATAAGTTTTGTATAGATTCAAGCGTATGTTTTACCTTGAGTTGGTACTCTTTCTTCTCTGCTTGAGCACGCGGTGCCCATACACTAGGACCTTTTGATGTATTCAACATTTTGAATTGAATACCAGTAGCATCGATGACCTTTCCCATTAAGCCACCAAGTGCATCTACTTCTCGAACCATATGCCCTTTTGCAATCCCACCGATAGCAGGGTTGCAAGACATTTGTCCGATCGTATCCAAGTTCATAGTGATGAGTAAAGTTCTAGCACCACCGATAGATGAGACATAGGCAGCCTCGGAGCCCGCGTGACCTGCACCGACCACAACACAATCAAATCGATTGGGAAAAAAAGAAGAATTCATTCAGACCTTGCACTCCTGCATAAGCTCATCGCAAGATCGATCATTAGTCGACAGTAGAGCCTATGCTTAGAATCATGTAATCAATAGTATCACTTTCAGGTTCCCTGTACATGCCCGAATCCATCAAGAAACTCTCTTACTTCGAAGGAAAAATAGTCCCGGAGTCAGAAGCAAATATAAACATCAAAACTCACGCCTTACAATATGGAACCACTGTCTTCGGAGGTATTCGAGGATATTATGATTCTAGTTCTGATAACTTATATGTTTTCAGGATCTTAGATCATTATAAACGTCTTGTGAATTCAACTAAGATCATGCAGTTACAATTCACAAAAACTCCTGAAGAACTCCGTGACATAACCTTAGATCTACTTAAACAATCAGGATACAGAAGGAACGTATATCTTAGACCTTTCATCTACACTTCTGCTCTTCAACTTTCTCCTAGGTTCCATGATGTTCCGACTGAACTTGCAATTTATGTTTTAGAGTTGGACGATTACTTAGATACCAAGCGTGGACTCACTACTATGGTATCAAGTTGGAGAAGGTTCGATGACACAGTCATCCCTACTCTCTCCAAAGTCTCGGGTGGATATGTAAACTCTGCTCTTGCAAAATCAGAAGCAGTTCAGAACGGATACGACGAAGCTATTTTCTTAGATGGAAGAGGTTTCGTAAGTGAAGGTTCTGCAGAGAATATATTCTTAGTTAGAGATGGAAAGATCATCACTCCTTCTATCTCTTCTTCTTTGTTAGAAGGAATCACAAGACGTTCTGTTCTACAACTTGCAAAAGACTCAGGTTACGATATTATCGAAAGAGACATCACAAGAAGTGAACTCTATATCGCTGATGAGATCTTCTTCTCCGGAACCGGAGTGCAGATCGCTTGGGTCAGCGAAGTCGATAAAAGAAAAATCGGTAACGGGGAAATGGGACCGATCACTAAAAAACTACAGTCCACATTCTTTGATCTAGTAGTTGGAAAAAACCAAAACTACAAACACTGGTTGACTCCTGTTTATTAATCTTTAATAAAAAGTTATGTCTTCCGCATTCGGTATCGAGGAAATCCAAGGTCAGGAAAGAGCTCTAGTATTCTTAAAAAAATACTCATCTCAACCTGACCTTCTTCCTCCCTTATTGATCTTTCACGGACCGGAAGGAACAGGAAAAGAATCCGCAGTCGAAAGATTTATCAGACATGTTCTTTGTTTGGAAGGAATCTCTTGCGGACACTGCGTCTCATGCAGAGCATTCATGCACCATTCTCATCCGGATATTGTTTGGTTTCCATTAGAGAAAAATAAACAGATCGCTATCGGTAAAGAAGAGAACCCGGAAGAGTTCACTATCCGATGGTTGATCCGCACAAGACTTTATTATAGACCACATCTTTCTAAGACTAGATTTATAATCATTCCTGATGCATCTTTGATAGGTAATGAAGCTGAGACTGCCCTTTTAAAATCCTTGGAAGAGGCTCCATTCTTCACTCGTTTTATATTTATAGTGAACGACTTGGAACAATTGAAAGAGACGATTGTGAGTAGAGCGGTCTGTATTCCGTTCAGTTATCTTCCGCAACAAGTGATCAAGGAATTGCACACTAAAAATTCAATACCTTACTTTCCTGCAAAAGGAGGAAGTATGGTTTCCTTTGATTGTCCGCCAGTTGTACTCGAACAAATTTCTCAAAGGATCAATGGAAACTTAAGACAACCATTAGATTATCTTAGATTAGAAGAATGGATACTCGAATACAAAGAAGAACATCCCGATTGGAAAGAAGATTTTTCCTATAAGGACTTCTTAGATTTGATAGGGCTATTATTATTACAGGAATTTTCCAAATCCGATTTTGACTCCAATCTACCAAAGATGGAAGCAATCTTTCGTTTTAAGGAAAAATTACACGAAAGAGTACACGGACAAGAGAATATCGCGTTATCCTTACTTATACACGAACTCTCACTACTAGAGCAAAAATAAAAATTCCTTTATATTTTCTTTAAATTCTTCACCATCCACTTCGCATAACAACGATTAAATGTAATAAAATACTAGTAATTGCACTAAGTGACATAATGATTTATCTATCACTAATCCACTGTGTTTTTCCTAAGGTTTCCTTTTCGATTTCCGAATTTTCATTTGTATGCGACTGACAGAAGAAAAATAGTGTAATCTCGTCGGATGGTCCTTCGGACCGTTTCCTAATTCAGTTTTTTCTTTTCCGAGACAAATACGAGTTTCGTATTCATTAAGTTGTCGGTGTGTTCTTGATTTTTTTCTTTGGAGTATTCTTTGGATCCTAGTTGGAAGCGTGTATTAGAGGAAGTTTCCAAGGAAATTCCTCCTACGTACTTTGATAAGTTCATATATACCTTACAATTAGAGAGTTTAACAGACGATCGTTGCATCCTTATAGCTCCATCCTCTAATATTAAGACACATGTAGAGAAAAAATACCAAAACCATATCGAAGAAGCGATCTTCAGAGCTAGCGGAAACAGAGTCCCTGTCGAGATCATTCTGGAAAGTGCTTCCAATCTAAACGAAGTTCTTCAGGAAAAATTCAAAGATAAGTCTTATTCTTTTAATCCCGATTATTCTTTTGATAATTTTATCGTAGGTAATACAAACCGCCTCGCATTCAGCGCGGCAATGGAATGTGTAAAAAATCCTGCGGAGATCAATCCATTATACTTATTCGGGAAAGTTGGTGTAGGTAAAACGCATCTTCTTCATTCTATAGGTTCCGAAATTCTCAAAAAAGAGCCCTGGAAAACAGTACATTACGTAGATATAAAGTCATTTATGAGCGAGTTTTTATTCGCTCTTCAGTCTAGAGATTCTATCGAATCTTTCAAAATTAAGTACCAGTCTTATAATTGCCTATTGATCGATGATATTCAGCTTTTGAATACGGGAGCAGAGAAGACACAAGAAGAGTTCTTCTCTATCTTTAACTTTCTATTCGAAAGAAAAAGACAGATTGTGATCGCATCTGATCGTCCTAGTTCTGAACTTCCTCTTCATGAAAGATTAAAATCCAGATTTGTTACCGGCGTTCAGGCAGATATCCAGCCTCCTGATAGAGATATTCGTGTAGGAATTCTAGAAAAGAACTGCCAAATTTTAAATTTAGGCCTTTCTTCCGAACATATCCAATTCATTGCTGATCTGATCGAAGACGACACTCGTGCACTTCTAGGCGCTTTAAATGATTTAGCTCTTCATAAAAGGGCATTCTCTCATCTATTCTTCACCACAACGATGATAGAAGAAATACTGAAGAATCGTATCTTCCGTAAAAAGAATTTCCAACTTAGCCAAGACAAGGTCATAGAACATATTTCTTCTCTTTATAACTTGGATCCGAATGAGGTTATGGGGAAGAGTAGAAAGCCTGAGTATGTGATACCTCGACACCTCTGTATGTATGTTTTACATAAAGGTTTCCGACTGAATAAAAGTCAGGTTGGAAGAATGTTTTCTGCAGAACATACAACTGTGATCCACGCGGTTCGTAACATCGAAAATAAGATAAAAGATGATAAAGAATTTTCCATTAAAGTGGAAGAAGTTCTGAATCGATTCCGTTTCCAATAAAAAACTTAGTTTCAATTCTCAACTGAAAGCGACATAGACCTATAGATAACTTGTAAATAACTAGTTAATAGTTTATCTATAACAAGTAAATAAGACATAACACAAAATTATTGTCCCTTATAGACTTTGGTTTTGAAGGTTATTATAGCAGATACACAGGAGTTTTTTTCGGGTCCTGGAAATTGTACTTTTCAATATATATGCGACATATTTCCCTTATCTAAAGAGTTATGACTCTTATCTACATATGCACAGGTACAAGTACTACAACAGTACATATATAAGAATCTATATATAGATCACCTATATAAATGGAGAATGCAAATTGAAGATCAAAGTGAACACATCCGAGTTCCTAAAAGCGATTCACGCTGTAGAGGGAGTGATCTCTGCTAGAGAGATACGTTCTGTTCTCTCCAACTTAAAGTTAGAAGCTGAAACTTCTTCCGTATCTATTTCTGCGACTGACTTAGAGATATCTATTAAAACATCATTAAATGCTCAAGTAGATAAGTCGGGAGATATTTCCTTACCAGCAAAACAATTATCTAGTATTTTTAAAACCATTCACTTCGAAGAGGCTTTGCTTTCAACTGAAGATAACGATGCAGATTCTAGTATCACTTATATCACTGACGCTACTAAGAAGAATGATTATAAAAACAAACTAAATGGAATGGATGCAGAAGAGATTAAGACAATCCCTAAGGTGGATGCATCTAACATCTCTGATTTCCCAACTGCTATGTTTGCAGAGATGATCCGTAAAACTTCTTACGCGATCGCTCATGAAGATCAAAGATATATCTTCAATGGACTATTCATGGTTCCTAAAGGAGATAAGCTTGTATTTGCAGTTACTGATGGCAGAAGGTTATGCAAGATCGAAAGACCTCTTTCTACAACATTGAAATTCAAAGATTCAGTGATCATTCCTTCTAAAGCAATTAGAGAGATTTCTAAAATGATCGCTACTGCAGAAACGGGAAAGATCGGTATCATAGATAATCAAATCTATGTAAATGCGAATCAGATTGAACTTCTTTGTAAACTGATCGAAGGTAACTTCCCTAATTATGAGCAAGTAATTCCTAAGTCTTCTAAATTCAGTGCTGTAATTCCTAAAGAAGGATTCCAGATCTATCTTAGACAAGCATTGATCGCTGCGGAAGAACCTACACGTCAGATTCGATTAACATTCACAAAAAATAATATTAACTTCTACGCTCAAACACAAGGAGTGAATGAGGTTAGTATCAATATGCCGATCGAGTATTCCGGAGATGAGGTTACTGTAGCATTTAAAGGTGAATATCTATCTGATGTATTCAAGTCTATTGATGATAATGAGTTCAGAATAGAATTCAGTGATTCAAGTTCACCTGTTGTGTTCAAGGATCCTTCTGATCCAGACTTTATATCGGTAATCATGCCGATGAAAATTTAAAAGAGAAGATCCGTGTTTTTACGAAGCCTAAGGCTTCTCAATTTCAGAAATCACGAACAGATAAGCCTGGAGTTCCATTCCAGGCTTATTTTCTTTGTGGGAGAAAACGGAGAAGGAAAAACAAACTTACTCGAAGCAATCTCTATGATCTCTTGGCTAAAAAGTTTTAGAGAATCAGAAGAAGGAAATTTAATCCGTTGGAACTCAGACGGATATTATATCAAAGGCGAAGTTGATAGAGATCATAAAAGAGAAATTTATGAATTAGGTTTTTCTAAAAAACCGGTTAGTCGCCGCAAACTTAAATTCAATCAAGAAGAAGTTAAAAAAAGATCCGACTTAGTTGGAAAGTTCCTAAGTGTTTTAATGACTCCTTTGGATCTAGTGATAGTCGAAGGTGGGCCTTCTGAAAGAAGAAGGTTTTTGGACAGTCTACTTTCTTCTTTAGATCCTTCTTACTTAAATGATCTAATAGAATATAATCGTATCTTAAAGCAGAGAAATGCGCTTTTAAAAAGTGGATCTTCTGATCCTGGTCTTTACGAAATTTGGAATCAAAGACTGATAGAAAAAGGGATCAGCATTTTTAATAAAAGAAAAGAATTCATTTTAGAATTCGATCCTATTTATAGAGAAAATCTAAAAAAACTCAGTGGTGGAAGGGATAATCTAACTCTTGAATACAAGCCCAGCTTTTTCGATCTGGAAAATTTTAAAGAAACCTTACAAAGAAATATTAATAGAGATCGAAAACTAGGTTATACTTCTGTAGGAATTCACAGGGACGATTTGTATATCGGGGAAGATAATCGAGATATTATGGATTTCGCTTCTCAGGGTCAAAAAAGAAGTACTGTAATTTCTCTTAAAGCAGCCGCTTTCGAGTATTATCGCAGGAAATTAGGGAGAACACCTATCCTTCTAATCGATGACGTAATTCGAGAATTGGATGTGAAAAGAAGAGAATATTTTGTGGATCTTGTTTTGAATTCAGGACAGGCTTTTTTTACTACGACTGACCTGGAAGGTATCTCCGATTATGTGGGAAGATTGGAAGATGAAAAACAGATCTTTGTAGTCAAAAACGGACTAGTTACTCCTTATCAATGAAAGAAGAATCTAAGATACAAAAAATAGCTCCTCAGGAGTTCAAAAACATTCTTCAAAACTTGGGGCTAACAGAAGAAAGTTTAGCGGAAAAGATCGCAGTCCAAACTTTAGCTAAACGTTGGGTCGACATAATAGGTCCGGTATATGCAAATCATTCAGAACCATTTGCGTTAAACGGAGATGTGTTGGTTATAATAACAGTTCACTCTGCATACAAACAAGAGATCCTTTTTATGAGAAAGAGGATCCTAAGTTATTCTGCTCGTTACTTAGGAAGAGATGTAGTAAAAAAAATTGAAATTAGGATCGGCAATCTCACTCCTAAAAGACAAAAATCACCCTCATATACTGCAGATAAAACCGGATTGGAGGGCAAACAAAACCTAGTTTCTCTAGCTGAAAAAGAAACAGATCCTATCGCAAAAAAAAGACTTTTAGAGCTGATTGAATTCCTCTGAGAAGGACATTCTTTCTGAATAATAAGCCGAATTTCCTTGCCTCCTTAGCGAATTCAGGAAAACTATTCCTAGATTCCGGAGGACCAATGAGCCAAACAGAAAGCAGTTATAGCGCAGGTCAGATCAAAATCCTAGAAGGATTAGAGGCTGTACGTAAGCGCCCCGGAATGTATATCGGGACCCAAGATGAGACCGGTCTTCATAAAATGGTCTATGAGGTAGTTGATAACTCTGTGGACGAAGCAATGGCTGGTCATTGTACAGAGATCACTATCTCCATTCTTCCTGATAATATAATCGAAGTAAAAGACAATGGGCGAGGAATTCCGGTAGCCATCCACCCTGAAAAAAATATCTCCACTATCGAAGTCGTTATGACCATTCTACATGCCGGTGGTAAGTTCGAGAATGACGCCTATAAGGTTTCCGGCGGACTCCATGGAGTTGGGGTATCTGTAGTTAACGCACTTTCCGAATCATTGGAAGTGGAAGTTTACCAAAATGGAAAGATCCATCAGCAAAAGTATTCCAGAGGCGTGCCTCAAGGCCCTGTAAATGTAATTGGAGACACTACCGAAAGAGGTACGGTTGTTCGATTCAAGCCGGATGCAAGCATCTTCACTACAACTGAATTTCATTTTGATGTGCTAACTTCTCGTTTTAGAGAATTGGCATTTTTGAATAAGGGTCTAAAACTAATTGTTCAGGACAAAAGAAAGTCAGATTCCGAAAAACACGAGTTCATATTCGATGGTGGTATCGTTTCTTTCGTAGAATATCTGAACGAGAACAAACATCCACTTCACAAGACTATTCACTTCGAAAGAAATAAAGATGATGTCGTCGCGGAAATCGCAATCCAATACTCAGATACATATTCTGAAAATATTTTTTGTTTCACCAATAATATAAACAATAACTTGGGTGGAACTCACTTAGAAGGTTTTCGCGCTGCTTTAACTAGAACTCTTAATGATTTCTTAAAGAAAGATCAGCAACTTGTAAAAAAACAGCCTACTGCATTATCAGGAGAGGATTTAAAAGAAGGGATCACCGCGGTAATCTCAGTAAAAATTCCTCAACCTCAGTTTAACTCTCAGACAAAAGAAAAATTAGTAAACGCAGAGATCAAAGGGATCATGCAAACTCTAACTGGAGAAGGTCTTTCTCTTTTCTTCGAAGAGAATCCAGCGATCACTAAAAAGATATTAGAAAAATGTATATTATCAGCTAAGGCGCGTGAGGCCGCTCGTAAGGCCCGCGATCTAACTCGTCGTAAGTCAGTATTAGAAGGTGGAGGTCTTCCTGGAAAATTGGCTGACTGTTCCGAAAAAGATCCAGCTGCTTCTGAACTATATATTGTAGAGGGCGACTCTGCGGGTGGTTCAGCGAAACAAGGACGAGATAGACATTACCAGGCAATTCTTCCTCTAAAAGGAAAAATTCTGAACGTGGAAAAAGCTCGTTTAGATAAAATTCTTGGTAATGAAGAGATTCGTACATTAGTTTCCGCATTAGGAACCGGAATCGGAGAAGATGAATTTAATGTAGATAAAGCTCGTTATCATAAGATTTTTATTATGACGGATGCGGATATAGATGGTTCTCATATTCGTACATTGCTTCTTACATTCTTCTTTCGTTATATGAAGCCGATCATAGAAAAAGGTTTTCTATACGTTGCTCAGCCTCCTCTCTATTTGATCAAACACGGTAAGACATCCACTTATCTATTTTCTGACAAAGAGAAGGATGAATATTTAAAATCTCTGGGAACAGAAAAGGCAGTCATCCAACGATATAAAGGTTTGGGTGAGATGAATCCAGAACAACTTTGGGAAACAACTATGGATCCTGAAAAACGAGTCGTTCTAAAAGTAAAACTCGATGATTATGTGGAAGCAGAAGATACATTTAATATACTTATGGGCGACGAGGTAAATCCAAGACGTCGCTTTATCGAGGTTAACGCTGCAAAAGTTGCGAACCTTGATCTTTAATATATTGGTAATAGGAAATTCTAAATACAAATGAGCGAAGAGCTAGAGAACGAAACAAAAACTTTAGGATTCAGTCTTTCTTCTCGTCCTGATATTGGTGATGCATTGAAGAATGGCGTCAGGGTAATTCCTGTCGAAATTGAAGACCAAATGAAAGAAGCCTACCTTGGTTATGCGATGAGCGTAATTGTAGGAAGAGCTTTGCCTGACGTCAGAGACGGTTTAAAGCCGGTCCACAGACGTATTTTGCATGCAATGAATGAAAGGGCCTGGAGAAGTGACCGCCCTTACGTTAAATGTGCAAAAATCGTCGGAGAAGTATTAGGTAATTATCACCCACATGGAGATAGCTCCGTATACGATGCATTAGTTCGTATGGTCCAAGAATTTTCTCTTCGAGTTCCTCTCATTGATGGGCAAGGAAACTACGGATCAATTGACGGAGATAACCCTGCAGCATATCGATATACCGAAGCAAGACTTGCAAAAGTTGCGGAAGAACTTTTAAGAGATATTGAAAAGGAAACTGTAAACTTTTCCCCTAACTTCGATGATACAAAACAGCAGCCGGATGTACTTCCTGCAAACTTTCCTAACTTATTAGTAAACGGTTCTTCCGGAATTGCAGTGGGAATGGCTACAAACATTCCTCCTCATAACTTAAAAGAAACGATCGAAGCTGTTATCACGGTAATTAAAAATCCTGACGTAAGTATATCAGAACTTCTTAAAATAATGCCGGGTCCGGACTTTCCAACGGGCGGAACGATTATAGGCGGAGAAGGTTTATTATCGGCATATCACTCCGGTAAAGGTTCCATTCGGATCCGTTCAAAAGTAGAAATAGAAGAGAATAAAAAAGGCAGAGAAGTAATCGTAGTTACCGAAATTCCTTACCAAGTAAATAAAAAAACTCTTCTCGAAAGAATCGGCGAGCTTGTTAACGAAAAACAAGTCGAAGGAATTTCTGAAATTTTAGATCTATCCGATAGAAAAGGGATCAGGGTAGAGATCCATATTAAAAAAGATGCAAATGCTCAAGTGATCTTGAATCAACTTCTAAAACTTACTCAACTGCAAGTAAGTTACGGGATCACAATGCTTGCGATCTTGGATAATAAACCTAAGATCTTTAATATTAAAGAGATCCTGGTTGCTTATTCGATTCACAGAAAAGAAGTAATTGTTCGCAGAACCCAATTTGATCTAGATAAGGCCGAAAAACGTGCTCATATCTTAGAAGGATTGAAGATTGCTCTCGAGAATATCGAAGAAGTGATTAAAGTAATCCGCGCATCTAAAAATGCTGCGGAAGCAAAAGAACAATTGATGGCTCGATTCGTTCTTTCAGATGTCCAAGCTGATGCGATCCTGGAGATGAGACTGCAAAGATTAACTTCTTTGGAAGTCCAAAAAGTAATCGATGAGTTGGAAGAAGTTCGAGCTCTAATTATGGATCTGAAAGATATTCTCGCAAAACCTGAAAGAGTGTCTGACATAGTTTGCACCGAATTGGCCGAAGTTTCTGAAAAATTCGGAAACAAAAGAAAGACGGATATTAGTTTAGAAAGTGTAGAATCTTCTACTTTCAACGCGGAAGATCTGATCGCCGACGAAGAAGTTGTATTACAAATTACTTATGACCAATTCATAAAAAGACTTCCTCTCGATACTTTCAAAAGACAGAGACGTGGCGGAAAAGGGATCCAAGGACTTTCTCAGAAAAGAGAAGACGTGGTCAAGATCATGAAAACCGCTATGACCCACGATAATGTGATGTTCTTCTCCAATATCGGAAAAGTCTATATGATGAAGGCTTACGAACTTCCTCAAGCTTCGAAAGAAGCCAGAGGAAAATCCTTAAAGGCAATCATCGGTCTTGGAGAGAACGAGACTGTTTCTGCGATCTTCACATTCAAAGAAGAAGACAAAGGAAAAGATCTGCTTCTTGTTACCAAGAACGGATTTATCAAAAGAGTAGAATTATCCGAATTCGGTAATGTTAAGAAATCAGGTATCATTGCGATCGGTCTTAGAGATGGAGATCAACTTATTGAAGTAATCTCTGTCATAAAAGGAGATAATGTTATGATCTTCTCCGCTAACGGACTTGCACTTAGAATTGAAATGGATACAATCCGTGCTCAAGGAAGAACCGCCCAAGGTGTAACGGGGATGAGACTTTCCAAAGAAGATGCAATAGTGGGGCTTTCTAAAGTTGTAGAAGGTGACGATCTATTCGTGATCTCTGAAAATGGTTACGGAAAACGCCTAGGCTTTGAAGAGTTTGGGACCAAAGGAAGAGGAGGCAAAGGAATGGCCTTCTTGAAAGTGGGAGAGAAAAACGGTGCAGCTGTAGCGGTAAGTTCCGTGGGAGAAGAAGATGAGATTATCTTAGTCACCCAGCAAGGAATGGTCATCAGAACAGAAGCAAACCAAATCTCCAAAATGGGAAGAACTGCGGTAGGAGTCAGAGTCGTAGACATCAAGGACAATGATAGGGTCCAAGATTGTACCGTGATTCGTGAAAGCAAAGAAAAATGATCCGCATCGGTTCTGTCGAAATTCCCGGTTGGTTGGCCATGTCGCCGATGGCCGGGATCAGTGATAGCCCGACAAGAACCATGGCGCGCAGATATGGATCTGCATTTTCCTACACTGAATTTGTCTCCACCGATAGTTTAGCAGTCGGATCTAAAAAAGCATTATCTCTATTACGTTTTCGTGAAGAAGAAAGACCGATAACTTTCCAGATCTTCGGCAACAAACTTGAAATCATCGTAGATGCTGCCAAAAGGATCCGCGAATTAAATCCAGACATTATAGACTTAAATATGGGCTGCCCTGCTCGAAATGTTTCCATGCGTGGCTCCGGTGTGGGACTTCTCCGCAAACCTGTATATGCGGGAAAGATAATAGAAGAAATGAGAAAGGCACTGGATATACCGGTGACCGCAAAGATCCGCTTAGGCTGGGATGATTCTTCCCGAAATTATATGGAAGTCTCCCGGATTTTAGAAGAATCCGGGGTAATGGCAATCTCAGTTCACGGAAGAACCCGTGAAATGGGATATTCTGGAAAAGCAGATTGGGATGCGATCGCAGATATCAAGTCGGAAAGAAAAGTCCCTATCTTTGGAAACGGAGACGTAAGCAGTTACGAAGAAGCAGTTCGCAGAAAAGAGGAATCTAAAGTAGACGGGGTTTTGGTAGGTAGGAATTCGATCGGTAACCCTTGGATATTCTCTAATATCAAAAAAGAAAATTTAAGTTTCGAGGAAATCGTATCTACGACCTTAAATCATTTGCAGTTGATGCGAGAAACCTTCGGGGATAAGTACGGTTTAATCCTTCTTAGAAAACATTTGGTGCGTTATATACAATCTCGAAAAGAAGTGGAATCTAAACGTCTGGAACTTCTCAAAATGGAAGATCCAGAAAAGTTGATTCAAATACTGCACGAGGCCCAAAACAGTTTGAGTCTTGTTTCTTAATCCATTAGGATTCAGATTGACAAAGGTTTTCTAAAATAAGCTCATAATTCCTTCTAGGAGGAATTTGATGAGAGCCATTGCACTCATATTCACCATACTTGCATTACTCGCTTGCGATAAAAAGAAAGAAGAAACCCCGATTGCACAGATCGTAGGAACAAAATATTCCGGCGGCGACCAATACGTTTATAAAAAGCCGGGAACTAAAGAAAAATCGGAACAAGTTACTTTAGTTTACGAAAACGAAGAAGTTAACGGACTAGAAATCGTTCCTTTCGAATTTACGGATGCTAAAGGGAATAAAACAGTAACCGATTATCTAAAATTGAAAACAGTAGACGGAAAAGAAGGTTTCGCTCTTCTCAAAAACTTTTATGATGCAGTTCTATTTGTTGTAGGAGATGGGGATACAGCGTTTGCAAAAAATTCTCTTACTTCTCCATCTAAAGGTAAGCTAGAAAAGGGAATGTCCTGCTTTGAATCCGAAGCTAGCGGTGAGTTTTCCAAGGTTCGCTGTAGCGGTTCCATCTTGAAAGGTGGAAAGTTAAACAACCTGCATGATATTTGGATCCAACCAGTTTCCTCTAATATTTCCAGAGATCCTCTTTTGGGGGATAGTGTTAGAAATCTGAAAGCAGCTAGTTTAAAATTGATCGAACTCAATAAAACGACTGATCTTGCCAAACAGGAAGAATTGAAGAAGGGAGCAACCGCTGCTTTGAAAACAGTTTTCGAGAAAGGAGATATTTTTCAGGAATCTGTGAATTCTCTTGCGACTGAGTTCGGCTTAACTCTTTCCGAACAACAACCAACAGAATAAATAAGGCTTAAAATAAAAAACCCCACCTTTTTGGAGGCGGGGTTTTCCATTTCAGTTAGAGTAAAAACTCGAACTAAATTATTATTTACCGATTTCTTGAGCTTTAGCTACGAGAGCGTCGCGTCCACCTGGAAATTTAGCGTAAATAACACACTGGCATTCTTCCCAGTTGTCTTTTGAAACATCTGCTGGATCTGAACCCGGACCAATAGCTTTACATTCGTAAACTTTTATACTTTGACTGAGTGATGCAGACATAGAAGGGTTACAATCGGTAGTTAACCCTTGACGGGATTCGTTAGAGGAGAACTTCTCTGTAGTGTGATGTTCACTTTGCATTTTCCTAATTAAGTCAGGAGTGCCTTGTAGGCGCGCGGCTTCTCGGCAAGTGGATTGAATCATCACACGATTTTTCTTCGCAACAGCTTTAGCAGATGCGCGGGAAGCGAACTTCATGTAATAATAGTCTTTAGGACTTGTATCTTTTGGAGTTTTACCATCATTTCTTTGCTCAGGTGGTCCACCCCAGCCTTCGAAAGACCATACGTCATAAATGACAGATATAGCATCTTTTCGAGCAGCATTTGCTCCGCAAAAGGTAAGTGATACAATAGACACGATAATAACGAATACTTTCTTAATATTCATTTAATTGAAATTTGTTTCCTCAATCGTAATGATCGGACTCATTTTTTTTTACGTTCTACTGTGCAGAAATAAAAAACCCCACCTTTTTGGAGGCGGGGTTTTCCATTTCAGTTAGAGTAAAAACTCGAACTAAATATTATTTACCGATTTCTTGAGCTTTAGCTACGAGAGCGTCGCGTCCACCTGGAAATTTAGCGTAAATAACACACTGGCATTCTTCCCAGTTGTCTTTAGAAACATCTGCTGGATCGGAACCTGGACCAGTAGCTTTACACTCGTAAACTCCTACTCCTTTAACGATACCTGCAGAAGTACCAACGATAACGGAAGCAGTTGCTTCACCGTCGGAAACTCCGGATGCTGATTCAACAGTTTCACCAACCATTTTCTTAACTACGTCGGAAGCGCCTTGTAAGCGAGAAGCTTCGCGGCAAGTAGATTGCATCATAGCGAGACTTTTCTTCGCAACAGCTTTAGCAGATGCGCGAGAAGCGAACTTCATGTAATAATAGTCTTTAGGATTGGTATCTCTTGGAGTTTTACCGTCGTTTCTTTGCTCAGGTGGTCCACCCCAGCCTTCGAAAGACCATCCTCCGTCACCAACGGAAGTAGCATCTTTTTGAGCGGTATTAGCTCCGCAGTAGGTAAGTAATGCAGCAGACAGTGCAATAACGATTACTTTCTTGATCATCATTTTCTCCTTGATCAGATGGAATTGAGGAATATATCCATTAAACGGATTCCGCAAGCCATTTTTTAATGAATACGTTTAAAATTAAAAGCAGCCAACTTTTTGGTAAAAAAATATTTATTCGCAGCGCACAATTGTCAAAAAATTTCCGAAATTATCTTTTTGTTCTGCTAACCCTGGCGGCTAGCGACGCAATAGCGACGACAGTTGTATTTCTTCCTGGAAATTGGGAAGGACAAGCTCCTCAATCTTTAGAAGGAACTGGAGAAAAGCCTTACGAGTTGGCAAAATTAGGACAGTTCTATGCGACCAGGATCTATTCTCTTGAGATAAAAGAGCAACTCTCTCCAAATTCAGATCCAGAAATAAAAGATTTTCTAATCCCTCAGATATCTAGAGAGAAATTTAAACAAACTTGCTCTAGGCTTAAACCGGATTATGTAGTTCGAGACCAATTAGCTATCGAAGAAAAGATCAGGATCGATCGCTCTGTGTACGATTGTAATCTTTCTAAAATGGAAGAATATTCCATCATAGGCAGAAAGGATCTGTTCGAGACTTTAGAGAAGTTGACCAAGGATTCTTTTCCTTTGGTTCCCAAGAAAAAAATAAAAGAATATTCCAGAGAACCGGTTAAAGCCGCGAAATCACAGATCATCGTACTTGATTCTTCTTATTCTTATGCGCCTGAAAGAAAAGAATTTATGTCGCAATTGGAAGCGATCTCTTGGCAACCCGAAACAAAATTTCGTTTAGTTGTTTTTAGTGAGAATGGCTCCAAAGTTTTTCCTGAATCTAGTCGTTCAGAATTCATCAAACAATGGAAGGATTTTAAATCAGAAGGAAAATCCAATACCCAAGATCTTACAAATGCACTTCTTCGATTAAGAAGGATTCTAAGTTCGGAAGATTCTCCAGGAAAGAAGAAGGAAAGGATGATCAGCATTCTGACTAATGCTAAGTCTTCTAATTCAATTGCAGGATACGGTGCAGCGATCGAGGGTTTGAGTCAGATAGGAGCGAAAGTTTCCATTCTATATTCTTCTTATGCCGGGCCGGAGGCACGTAGGGAACATAAAGAAGCCGCAAAAAGAGGAGCAGAATTCAGAGAAGTTTCTTATTTCCAGAAAATTGTAACTCCGAGAGATTCTAAAACTCTCGTATTCAAAGAGGGAAAATTATACAGCACCGGAGCTTCCCCAGATCCAAAAATGAAAATTGAGGATTCTTCTTTCGAAAAAGTGGAATTCGCAGGTAAGTATTCCTTGGGAGAATTCTTAAATCCATGGAGTTTAGGGAGTATTTATGAAGAAGTGAAGAAGGAAAAGATCCTCACTTCTGAGCCTGTTCGCAGTAATTTTGCATCTTTATTCTCTTCTTCCGTAAGTGAAGCTTCCAATTCAGAATATTTCGGAAATTTTCCGAAGGTTTTAGTCAAATCAGGGTCTAAGGCATTCTGGATCCGAGTTCCGAACCTATCCGGATTTTCAGAAGGAAAAAAAGGAGTATGGGCGGTTACGTTTCTTTCATCCTCTTTTTCGTCGGAGGGGGTCGAAGTAATACCGGATTCGTTAGAACGATATACTTTCTCTACTGCTAAAATTTTAGAATGTGATCCTTCCGTTGCTCGAAATTATTTAAGAAATACGGAAAAATTCAAATTCGATTGTTTAGTAAAGGGAGAGATCCTGGAAGTTTCTCAGCCGTAGCAGAGCCATGGAAGAATCTAATTTTATTGCATTATCCCCTTCTACCCGTAAAATTCTGGACCGCATGAAACAAGCGGTCTCTTCCGATTTACCTATCTTGTTTTTAGGAGAATCGGGAACCGGAAAAAGTTATTTAGGATATCTGTTTCATTCCTTCTGCAAAGATAGGTTTCCACAATATCAGGTTTTTGATTTTTCCGTTTCCGAGTCGGAAGAAGAAACCTCTGAGATCTTTTCCAAGTTAGACGGGAAAGCTGGGGTTACGATTTTTTTAGAAGCCTTCTCAAATTTGAATCCTAGTTTTCAAGTGCAACTTTTACAAAAGATACGGAATGAAAAAGGTAAGAATAGATACTTACTTTCTGATCAACCCGATCTTACTGAAAAAGTAAAATCCGGTAGATTGCAGGAATCACTGATGACAGAGATACAAACTCTTCAGGTGAAAATTCCTATGTTAAGAGAAAGAAAGGAAGATATTCCGCCGCTGACCCGATTCTTTCTGGATCTGATTGGTAAAAGGTATAATCGGAAGAATATTAAAATTTCGGAAAAGTTAGGAAAGTTCCTACTGGAGTATGATTATCCGGGTAATCTTCATCAGCTAAAGAATTTATTGGAAGCAATGGTCTCCATGCATAACGTGAAGACTCTGGATACAAAACATCTTCCTCCAGAACTATTCGAAACAGGATATAAACAGAACGATAATCTTACCGTTCGCACTGGAATTCCTCTCAGAGATTATGAAAGAGAAATTATCAGACGCAATTTGATCTTGGTAAATGGGAACAGAGAGAAGGCTGCGAGAATATTAGGGATTTCTGAAAGAACGATTTACAGAAAGATTACCGAGTTCGAATTGTTCGATTCCGAGGATGGAAAAAATCTTCCATCTTCCTGAAGAAATAATACACAGTTTCTTCTTTTTCGGACCCTGTTTTTATCTTTTGGTTCATTTCCAATAAGAACTCGTATAGTTCTTTGATTTCCAGATCGTTAAATGCAGAACTTTCTTTTCTGAGTCTTTTGAAAGTGTGATTTTTTCTAGCGGGAGAATAAGCACCTATCCCAAGCAGGTCTGATTGTTCCTTTTCACTTAGGACCTTATCATACATTCTTAGAATGATTTTATAAATCCTTAATTTATCTAAATGGTCTTTTACAAGGGAAAGAAAAATAAGAAGCGAGTCCTTCCCTATTTTGAATTTTGAAAATTCCCTGGAAAATCTTCCATAATCCTTTTCGAAAAAATAATCCACAATTTCGGAAGAACTGAATTCTGAACTTTGGAATAATACTTCTTTTAAGTCGGCAAGATTGAAACTTTTTTTACCTAAGTATAATTTCAGTTTCTCAAGATTCTTTAAGTAAGCCCCAGCACTAGGATTTACTTTGAGCAAAAATTCTTCTTCTGCTTCTTCGTCTAATTTGACTTCTACTTCTTTGGAGGCTCTTAAGAAGGCTTCCTTTCTTTTATCCGGAAATATTTTTGAAGATTTAAAATGAGAAACCTTGTCTCCGAATATGGAAACCAATTCTTTAGGAAGATCCCAATGATCATAATGAATAAGAATCCTTACCGTCTCTGGAACTGAAAAAGATTTAGGTGAAGTTTTGGATTTTGTTTTTCCCAACCAAGGTTTGAAGAATGTAACGCCTGACTTGATGATAAATAATTTCTGGGCAGCGAACATGTCCAGGTTCCCAGCTTCGTTCTGAAAATTTTCCAGATCTCCCGGCTCAGCAACGAATACTACGATCTCATAAGGATCAGCACTTTTTTTATAAGCTGTTTTGTATAGGTCACTAACTACACCGAATTCATAAGAATCCTGAGAGACCACAAATAGAACCTGGGGCAAGGATTCTAGGCTGGGCTTAGTCTTGTGCAGAAAATCGATCAGATTCTCGTAAGAATTCGAAACTTTGGTATCGGCCACGGAAATCATCCTGGAAGGATTTCGCAGTTAGTCAAGCGGATGATCCGATTCTTTTCCTAAAGTAGATCCGATATTTTTCCGATCTTTTATATAGGTTATTGTTATGAGAATCAGCGACGGCGTTCAAAGAATTTCTGCCCAAGAAGATTACCTTACTTATATCAAACCGATCCTGAATCAGTCTAGAGTTCCGGCGATCGAACCTATCCGCCAAAGGGATTTTTCTGATTTAGGAAAATCTCTGAAATTATACGGCCCAGAAGGAAGTTCTGCTCCCCAAGAATCTTCCGTTTCAAAGGGTAGATTCCTAGATCTTTACGTTTAATTCCCTTCTTCTTTAATTAAAAATCAGAGAAACCTGCTCCAAATAGTATGGTATAAGAAAAATTTACGGATCGGAAATCCTAGGATATTCGAATATGATCCTTGAAATTTTTTAGCAGGTGAATTCGGATCTTGAATACCGTAAGATCCCGCCTTATCGTACGGTTTGCAAATTTTAATATATTCTAAAATTTCAGATTTGTTCCAAGAATAGAATTCCACTTCTGAAACATCGTAATCGAAAATTTTTTCGTTCTTAGTCATTATACCTAACCCCGAATACACTTGATGTGTTTTTCCAGAAAGTTCTGAGATCATGGAAAATGCTTCTGATTCATCCGCAGGTTTTTGCAGTATCTTATTTTGAAAAACAACGATTGTGTCTGAGGCTAAGATCACTTCTTCCGGATCGTCCGGCTTAGCTCCAAGTTTTGCTAGAGTGATTCTTTCCAAATAACGAACAGGTGTTTCTTGGTGTAGACTAGTTTCGTCTATGGGCAAAGGTAGGATTTTGAAATGTAACCCTAAGGACTGTAAGATCTCTTTTCTTCTGGGAGATTGGGATCTCAGAATAAGCATATATCCATTCTGAAAGAAAAGCCTTGCCAGACACTCCTTTTCCCAGTATCAATGTTCGCACGGATCGAACCAATGAATTTATTTCTTAGATCATTCTTCTCTAAACGTACCCTAGTTTTGGTAATTCTTGTCTCTGTTGTGGTCTCCACTTCTTCTTATTCCCAAGAAGCTAAGAAGACCGCGCCTAGTGATAGTCCGGAGACCAAACCGACTAACTCCAATGTAGACCCTAAATCCAGAGCATATTCTTTGCGTAAAAAATCTTGGGTGTCTTTACGATATCTTAGGACCAGTCTTTTAAATTTTGGGAAGAAGGCGGACTGGGATACCTGCCTTGCAGATTATTCAAAGGCAGAATCTACTTTTCAAAGAGGAGAATGGGAACCTGCGGGAAACCAATTCCAAACTTTAAAATCCAAGTTGGACCAACTTGCAGAAGCTCAGGCAAAAGAAGTGTTCAATCGTTCCGATGCTTTGGAGAAAGATATCCAACCTAAGGTTGTGGATCTGAAACTAAATACAGATGCACCTGGCAAACAATATATCCCCGTAATGGAAAAACATCTTCAAATCTATAGGGATACTTGGCAGGCGGCTAAATTAGAAAGAGAAGTCGGAAACCATGGACAGAATTTATATTTTGCTAAACAAGGTCTGTTACAACTTTATAAAGCAAAGATCCTTTTGGAAAAATCCAAAGAAGGAAAATTGGAATCTGAGGAGAAACTTACTAAAAATAAAGTTTTGGAAACAGACTATCTAACTCCTGAGGAAGTAAAATACTGGGACGATTGTCTGGAAGTATTGAACGAATCAGAAGAGAAGAATCGCCAAAAAGAAAAACAGGCAATCATAAGCGTCTACCAATCTAGAACCGGTAAAAGACTGGGTGATGGTAAGGGTAATGCAGGTTCTACGAGTTCTCCTTCAAACGGTGAAGGTAAAAAGTAAGAGCCTTTCAGGATATTTTTCCGAAAGTAAGAATAGGATATGAAATCATCTAAAATAATTTTACTTCTATTTTTTCTTTCCTCCGTATCTTGCCGAGGTTTCAATCTACAAAATTTTAAGAATCATACTTTTGAAAACACCTGTGATTGGTTCGATCTATTCTGCGATAAGATCGTAGTGAATCCGGATCTTTCCGACTGTGATCCATTTCATGAAGAATACGAAGGATATTCTCATTATATCGATCGTGGTGTTTTAAAGAACGATTATAAGATAGAAGAAGAAGCCAAGCTGGAAAAAGAACCTAACGATCCAACAGAACCTCTACCTAAGAAGAAAGAAAAGATCAAGGCAACCAATACGGATTATGGAAATAATATGAGAATAGATTCTAAAAAACTATTCGAAAGATATGATATTTCCGCCGGAAGAAGATCCGACAAAGATAGATCCAAACATCCTTGCGGTGTTTTGCAAGATGGTAGCAAACCTAAAGTGTATTATTCGGAACCTAAAACTACCGACAAGGGAGGAGAATTTTGAAAAACGTATTCGATTTAACAGGTAAATCAGTATTAGTAACAGGAGCAACTAGGGGGATCGGAAGACAGATCGCTCAGGGATTTTTGGACGCAGGTGCAGCAGTTTATGGAACTGGATCTTCTGCGGAGTCCATCAAACGTTTAGATGGATCAGGCATCGAAGCATTCGCAGCAGATATTCGCCAACCAGGGGCAATGGATTCTATCATTGAAACATTGAGTAAAAAACACGGCAAGTTGGACGTGCTTGTAAATAATGCAGGTGTAGCTACCAATCTACCTGCCGGCTTTTTTAAAGAAGAAGACATACAAAACGTGACACAAACTAATTTTGTGGGAGTGTTTCGTGCGAGTCAGGCATACTATAAAATACATAAGAAAAAAGGCGGGAACATTATCAATATCGCCTCAGTCTTAGGTATGGTCGGCACTAAGTTTGCTTCCGTCTATTGCGGAACAAAAGGTGCGGTAATCAATATGACCAAGGCCCTCGCGGTTGAATGGGCAGGTTCTGGATACAGAGTGAACGCGATCTGTCCTGGATTTATAGATACGGACATGACGGAGATGATCAAAGAAAGACCTGAAGTATTGGAACAAATGAAAGCAAGGATCCCAATGTCTAGATTAGGTAGACCGGAAGATCTTGCTGGAGCAGCAGTTTTTTTAGCTTCCGATGCAGCGGCTTATGTTACTGGTCAAACCATCGTCGTGGACGGAGGTGTTACTTCCGGTATATGATATTAGAATTACATCCCCAAAATCCTGAAAAGAGGATCCTCGGACAAATTTCCAAAAGATTATCCGAGGGAGGGGTGTATGTATTTCCTACTGATACAGTTTACGGTTTGATCGCAGATTCCCAGTCCCATGCTGGAGTCGAAAAATTATACAAACTGAAAAATATCTCTAAGAACCAACCTCTGTCTCTTCTATGCGCGGATATTTCTACCGCATCCAATTATATGGAACAACTTTCTAACGAAGCGTTCCGTTTGATGAAAAGAATTACTCCAGGACCATATACATTCGTGGTTAAAGCGAA
Source organism: Leptospira andrefontaineae (assembly GCF_004770105.1). NCBI lineage: Bacteria > Pseudomonadati > Spirochaetota > Leptospiria > Leptospirales > Leptospiraceae > Leptospira > Leptospira andrefontaineae. Next base: position 468,220 of record NZ_RQEY01000019.1, read on the forward strand.
TAAACATCTTCCGCGAGTTTCTTTCTCAAATCAAAAAGATAAGAATATCGGGATAAGAATTCCTGATTCGAAATATCTACAGACTTTGATGGAGCTTCATCCGAATCCTCTTACTTCTACTTCTGTATTTTTTAAAGATGAATTCGTGACCGATGTGGACATGATCGAAAAAGAATACGGCAGTAAAGTAGATGGGATCTTAGATGGAGGAATCCTAGAACTCGAATTATCTACTATTCTTGATTGCACAGGAGATGGAATTTCCATCTTAAGAGAAGGCAAGGGAATGGATAAGATCAATTCATTATAATCTCTGGAGGCAATCATGCAAAAAAGACAATTGGGAAAGATAGGCCCACTCGTATCCGAACAAGGATTGGGTTGTATGGGGATGTCGGATTTTTACGGAAAAACAGATGATACTGAATCCATTGCAACCATTCATCGTGCGATCGAACTTGGAGTCACATTATTCGACACAGCAGATATGTACGGTCCTCATATAAATGAGGAACTTTTAGGAAAAGCAATCAAAGGTAAAAGAGATAAGTTGGTAATTGCCACTAAGTTCGGCATTGTAAGAGATCCAAATGATCCTTATAAAAGAGGGTATAATGGAAAACCTGAATATGTAAAAGCGGCCTGCGAAGGAAGTTTAAAACGTTTAGGAGTGGATACAATTGATTTATATTACCAACACAGAGTAGACCCTGATACTCCAATCGAAGAAACCGTCGGTGCGATGGCAGATTTGGTAAAACAAGGAAAAGTAAAGTATATAGGACTTTCCGAAGCAGGAATTGATACAATCAAAAGAGCTGCAAAGGTTCATCCTATCTCTGCTTTGCAAACCGAATATTCTCTTTGGACCAGAGATCCGGAAGATGGTATTTTACAAACTTGTAGAGATCTTGGAATTGGGTTCGTGGCTTATAGTCCACTCGGCCGTGGATTTTTAACTGGGCAGATCCAAAAATTTGAAGATCTGGATCCTACTGATTTCAGAAGAAACTCACCTCGTTTCCAAGGAGAGAATTTCAAAAAGAATTTAGAACTAGTAGATAAGATCAAAGAAATCGCTAACGAAAAATCTGTAACTGCTGGGCAACTTGCTTTAGCCTGGGTTCTGGCTCAAGGAGAGGATATAGTTCCGATTGCGGGCACCAAAAGACGTAAGTATCTAGAGGAGAATATTGGAGGAAGTTCGGTAAAATTGACGAAAGAAGATCTAGATCGGATCAATTCAGTGGCTCCGAAAGACGCGGCGGCCGGACTACGTTACCCGGCAACTAGCATGGGTTCAGTCGGAAGATAAAAATTGAAGAGAATAGGACTTGGTGTAAAGATTCGAAATCCGTTTTTACGAGTCATTTCTATTGCATCTTTAATTCTAATTTTTTCAGGAATCTGCATTACGATTCTAATTACTTTGCTAGTTTATATACTCCCAACTGTAAAGGAAGGATCTATATTATATAAACCTGATCTAATATTGTCCTGGATAGTTTACGTCGGTCTCTTCTACGGTTATATGATGTATCGAGTATCCGATGGAGAGAAAGCTGAAATTTTGAAAATGTTCGTATCAACGATCGTTTCTTGGGTTTTGATCCTTATACTTCTCGGACAGTTTGTAAAATTAGAATTCAAAGACGGCTCATATTATATCCGAACCGTATATTCAGAAAGAATCGTTCCTGCTGCAGTGGATTCGAAACTTGTTATATCGGAAAAAATGGGCGGAAGAAGTAATAGAACATATTTGATCTTAGATCTAGAATTTCCTAATCCAAAAGATAATTTAAATATTAAAATATTTACTTCATCCTTTTTCAGAGATGTCCGTGATACATGTGTCGAAGAAAAGAAGTTACTTGAATCAGCTGGGATCCGGGTCAGAACATTTTGTACACCGAAAGATTAACGGCTATTTTCCCTTTAAAGCTGCCTTCCATTCTTCTTCTTTAAAACCGACGAAGCCAAAATTTTCACCCAAGATAAAAGGTCTTTTGACTAGGTTGCCGTTCCCGGAAAGAAGTTCGAACTGTTCATCCAAGCTCATTTTGGAAAGTTTGTCCTTGAGTCCGAGTTCCTTGTAATCTCCACCAGAAGTATTGAATAATTTTTTGGAGTCTCCGCCTACGTACCCCAGCATTTTTTTGAGTTCTGCCTTGGTTGGTGGAGTTTCCCGGATTGCCTTTTTGTCGAAGTCGATCTTCTTACCTTCCAGGAATTTTAAGGCGTTTCTGCATGTGCTGCAATTTTTGTATTCGTAAACTTTCAACTTCACGGTTGGATCTCCTACAAAGCTTTCTCTTCCCAAATTCGGAATTTATGTCGTGTTTGCAAGCCGGAACCGACAAAAAAACTTTACCTTGAAAATGGAAAGTTTTGCCGATAGTATTCCTTAGGACGCGCTCAAAGTGCTGAATAAAAAGACCTCTCTAACCGGAAGACAAAAAGCGGCCATTTTTCTAATCGCCGTAGGGTCCGACGTATCTTCGGAAATTTTCAAACATCTACGTGAAGACGAGATCGAGCAGATCACGTTCGAGATTGCACGTTTAGATAAGATCACCCCGGAAGATAAGGAGAAGGTTCTCGTAGAATTCAACGAGCTCATGATGGCTCAGGAATTCATCTCGAACGGAGGTATCGATTTTGCTCGGGGACTATTAGAGAAAGCTCTTGGTAACCAAAAAGCGATCGATATCATCAACCGACTTACTTCAAGTTTACAGGTTCGTCCTTTCGACTTTATTCGTAGAACTGACCCTCAGCACTTATTAAACTTCATCCAGAACGAGCACCCTCAAACAATCGCATTAATTTTATCTTATTTAGATCCTCAGAAAGCATCTAGCATTCTTTCGGGATTGCCACATACGATCCAAGCAGAAGTTGCAAAAAGGATCGCGACCATGGACCGGGTTTCTCCTGACGTTCTTCGAGAAGTGGAAAGGGTATTAGAAAGAAAACTTTCCACCTTGGCGAGTGAGGATTATACCTCTGCCGGTGGTATCGATTCAGTGGTTGAAATTTTGAACCTTGTGGATAGGGGAACAGAGAAGACAATCATCGAAGCGCTGGAAGAAGAAGATCCAGAACTTGCGGAAGAGATCAAAAAGAGAATGTTCGTATTCGAGGATATCGTATTACTCGACGACCGTGCGATCCAAAAAGTATTACGAGAAGTAGATAACTCTGACCTAGCAAAAGCTCTCAAGTCAGTGGATACAGAAGTTCAAGAAAAGATCTTTAAGAACATGTCCAAACGTGCCGCGAACCTACTCCGAGAGGATATGGATTTCATGGGACCTATTCGTATTAAAGACGTGGAAGACGCTCAGCAAAAAATCGTTAACATCATACGTAAGCTGGAAGAATCCGGAGACATCGTCGTCGCACGTGCTGGCGAAGATGAACTCGTTATGTGAGGTCCGAACCTGGACCATATATCTCACAAACGATTTGTATTCTGGACCTGTGTAACCTTACTGGTTTCTCAGTTCGGTTGTATTTCTGATACTAAACCTGTTAGAAAGATCGATTTTTCTGAACTGGAATGGAGCGGAAGACTTATTACAGAAACTCCAAACGAAAAGAAATCAGAATCAAAAAATAAAAAACAAGAATCTGCTTCCGAAGATTGGACTCCTCTTCCCAATTTACCTTGGACATTCAATAGTCTTTTCCAGATCCCTATGGATTCAGGTCTCCATCAAGTTGAGATCAAAACAGAATTTAATTTAGATAAAGCAGACGATTTACTCAAGATCCCGGCCGGTCTCTATATTTCGGACATTGGAGAGAACTGGAAAATTTTTCTGAACGGAATATTAGTAAGAGAAGAATGGTACGAACCTACAGACGGGCAACTTACTAAAAATCGCTCCGTAAAGGGACTGATCATTCCGCTTCATCATGGGATTTTAAAGCAGGGCAGAAACGATCTGAAAATCCGTTTTATGGGAATGGCAGATAGTAATCCAATAAAAGCAAATGATCATTTTGGATTTTATCATCCTAAAAATTTCAGGATCTCTTCTCTCGAAGAAATTTATAACTCTAGCTCAGAATACTTTGATATATTTCTTTTCGGGATCTATTTTATATTTGGGTTTTATCATGTTCTGTTCTTCGTAACCAGAAAGCAGGATATTTATTATCTGTATTTCGGTCTCTTCTCTTTATTTTCTTCCGTATATTTTTATTTTACTACATTCCATATATATAATAAATTTATAAACTTTCCTGGTGGCCCTGATACTGAATTTTTCTTTAGAGGGGAAATTTCAGCTCTCATTCCAATGGTTCCTATCTTTATGCTTTTTGCTAAAGATTTCTTTTACCAAAAAGAAGGAAAGTTTTGGATCATTCATACATTCTGCGCTTTAAGCGGAGTTTTGTTCTTAGCGAACTGGGTTCTTCCTTATAAATACGTTCTTCCGAATCTGACAGCTTTCCAAATTCTCCTTTTTCTGATGCTTTTGTATGTGATCTTCTTCTCTGCAAATGCGATCCGTTTGAAAAAACCTGACTCTGTTAAACTCGCAGTTGGTATTGGGGTTTGTGGTCTTTTCGGACTTTGGGATACTATCGATGCGATGACTAAGATTGCAGGATTTCACTATCCTTTCTTTAAAATTTCCTTCTCTGTTTTCATTCTTGTGATCATCAGTCTTTTGGTTTCCAGATATGTGAGTTTGTATAAACAATCTCAAGCTCTCAACTTAGAGATAGCAAAACAAAGGGATGCATTCTACAGATTCGTACCTTCCGAATTTATTTCAATTTTAGACAGAGAAAGTCCGGTAGAGATAAAAATAGGTGACTCTAAAGAAAAGACAATGTCGGTATTTTTCGCAGACCTTAGAGGTTATACTTCCGTCTCCGAGAAACTTAGTCCGGATGAGAATATCAAATATCTGAACAAATACTTCTCCGCATTTGAAGATATTATATTTAAGAATGCAGGTTTCGTAGATAAGTACATTGGAGATGCTATCATGGCTTTATTCTCCGATCATAGCGACAGAGCGGACAAGGATAACTTTAACTCTGCTGATAACGCTCTTCAATCTGCGATAGATATGGTTCGTTATGTAGAATCCCTGAATGATGGGATTGGCATTGGTGCTGATCTGGGAATAGGTGTGAATACCGGGCCTTTGATCTTAGGAACTGTGGGAAGCGAAAGAAGAATTGATACAACAGTCGTAGGTGATACTGTAAACTTATCTTCTAGGGTCCAAAGTCTTTCCGGTTTTTATAAAACTAAAATTTTAGTAACTCACCATACGTTCTTAAGATTGAACTTACTATCGGATGTAATGGCAAGAGAGATCGATACCGTAATCGTAAAAGGTAAAACTCAGCCAGTAATCTTATACGAAGTTTTCCAAGCAGACGAGCCTGAATCATTGGATTGGAAAGAAGGCTCCAAAATGAAACTGAACGAAGGGATCGCCCTCTATAAAGCGGGTCAGTTTAAGAATGCTTTTTCTATATTTAAGGAATTATACAAAGAAAAGCCTACAGATAATATCGTGAAACTGTATGCTAAAAGAACTAAAATGATCCTTGGCCAGGCTCCTCCGGGAGATTGGGATGGGATTTTCAGGCTTCATAGAAAATAATTTCCGATTTTAAGCCCTTCTTCTAAAATTTAGGGAACATATAAAACCTTCTCCTGTCTGATTGTTTGCTCGGTTTTGTAATCCGAATTTAATCACAACTAAATAGGAAATTCTAAAACATGAAGTATAAGATCCGAGTTATCTCATTCGTTTTGTTTTTCTCTGTCATTGGATTAAGTGCAGACGAAAAAGAGAAACTTCCGGATTTCAAATTGGCCGACCAAAATGGAAAAGTATTCAGCTCATCGAGTGCAAAAGGGAGTGCTTACTTTTTACTCGGGTGTGGTTTCAAAGATGTCGTACTTTGCAGAAAACACGGACGCAAGATCTATTGGAAGATGCAGACATTATTGAAGGACGACGACCACGTTACCTTCTCCGCCTATTTGAATTTGAAAGAGGCGCCTTCCTCAGTTTTCGAATATATTCTACAAGAAAAGGGGAAAGATTACGAAAGTATTTTGTTGGATAAGAAAGGGATTTTGTCCAAAGGCTTAACCGAAGGTAAATCTTTTTTAAGAGTATATTCTCCTAAAGGTATACTGATCCATAAAGAATACTTCGAATCTGTGGATGATACTAAAGTTTCTGAACTTTATAAATTGGTCCGAAGTGGAAAGTAAAATGAACAAAAAGATTTCTTCTTATCTTCTAATTTTATTACTTCTCCCTTTCTTTGGGTGTGTAAGAAAGAATCTGCACGCAGCTGATTACTTCGAAAGATATTTTAAATACCAAGACTTTATCCAAACCGAATTTAAAGACGATCCGGTTCGCGGGATTTTATACGGAAATCCGGAATCGGATTCAGAGGAGAAGTTTTATAAGAAGGACGGATATCTTGCTCTTTCCTTTCGACTAAGTGAAAATGGTGGCCGTTTCAGAAAAGAATTATCAGATTCTCCCCTTTCTATATTTCCAGAAAGTCCTTATTCTATCTTTGTAAAAGCCGAACCTGCGGAGTTTCATACAAAGCCAATCTATAAGATCACTAGATCGGTTGAGATGCTTTCTCCTGAAGTAAGTGTATTCGATGTTTTTCCTATGATCGAAGAGACGATACAGCACTTGCGCAAATCGGAACCAAATCAAGTTTTGGAACATTCATCTCTTCAAAAATTTCTATGCCTTCAGTTCGATTGTGAGATTAAAAAAGAAAATGGTGAACTCTTTCTAACATATACACTTTCCGAAAGAATGAGGGAACAATTCCCGATCGCTTACAAAAAGTGGAATAAACGTTTAGGCCAGGTCTCTTTCCGCTTTCAGTTATTTCAACCGGGAGGTTTTACTAAAGGTTGGGAATTTTATAATGAGGGAAAAAAAATTATATTAGGAATTCCGAATTCTCCTAATGGTTATTGGGCCTCTCCAAAAACTTTACATCTTAGGACATATATGTTCATCAATGTATTTGGATTAAAGATCGATATTCGAGGACTGGGATATACTCTTAAGTTCAGTCGTTCTGGAAGCACAGATACTGTACTAGGATATTATAGTAAAATTCCGGAAACTACGATCGGAGGTAGATTTCTTTCCATCTTCCCTCCCGGGGCAGTGAACTTCTTTATTCCTGGGAATATGGATGAATATGCGGAAGGAAGTTTTAAACTTTTGGTGGAAGGATCCGACGGAAAGGGTGGGACACGTTTTGAAAATAGAACGAAACGTAATGGGAACAAAACAAAAGTTCTCCTTACTACCGAGTCTGAAATTTTCAGAGATCGTTTTCTTCCTTTCAAGTCTAGTGACGAAGATGATGAGCCTTCTTTCTTTACCGAGCTTGGAAAAAGTATTGTATTAGATTTAAGAGGTAAATGATTCTTAAAACTTCAAGTATACTTGAAGTTCGTAAAACCAATTTAGAAACTTTCCAAAACTGCTTGACTGGACCTCTTTCGGAAATAATCCTAATCGGATTCGGTTAACGACCGAAGAATATTTTTAGAACTGTGTTCGGAGGAATCATGGAATTAACCCTGTTTACCACCACGAACGGGCTTTATTACTTAGTTAAGTACATTCACTTTTTATCCGGGGTAACCTGGATTGGAATGTTGTACTACTTTAACTTTGTACAAGGTCCTTTCTTCAACGAAACCGATGCGGATACAAAGAAGAACGCAACTCAGAAATTAGTTCCACGCGCATTATGGTGGTTCCGTTGGGGCGCTATGCTTACCTTCTTATCCGGTATCGCGATGATCGCTATCGCACTTGGAGCGCAAGGTATTCCGCATAATTCCCAGTGGGTAGTAGTAATTCTAGTAGGTGCACTTTTCGGAACGGTTATGTGGGCGAACGTTTGGTTCGTTATCTGGCCGAATCAAAAAGTTGTGATCGCAAAAGCTAAAGGAGAGACCACTGTGGATCCTGCTCCTAATGCTAACCGTGCTTTCGTAGCTTCTAGAACTAACACTTTCTTCTCTATTCCAATGTTATTTGCGATGGGAGCGGCTCGTAACCTTCCTATTAACTATAGCCCAGAGAAGCTAAGAGTTTTCTTAGGAATTATCGTACTTTTGATCGTGATTTTCGAAGTAAACGCTTTAAGAGCGGACCAAAACGGTCCTACTGTTAAGCCGATCAAAACCGTAAAAGCTGTAATTACTAGCGGAGTGATCTTTGCTTTAGTTACTTATGTTCTGATGGAAGTTCTTTTAACTGCTTAAGGAATATTGAATGAATCCATTCCAAACCAATCGGAGTGGAAGCGAGAAGGGCGGTAATCACCGCCTTTCTTTTTTTAGCTTTCTACTCTTACTAATTTTTGGCGCAGCATTTTCTTTATGTAAAGAATCCAAACCTCTTTCTCCGGAAGCAGAGGCTGGTAGAGGATTGTATATGGCGAACTGTCTAGCTTGTCATAATGCCAATCCTAAACTCGATGGGGCGGTCGGGCCTTCGGTAGCAAATTCTTCTTATGAATTATTAGAAGCAAGAATGAGAGGAGAATATCCTCCAGGATATGTTCCTAAACGCCAGAGTACTGCAATGACCCGTTTTAATTTTTCGGAAGCTCAACTAAAGTCTTTAGAAGAGTTTTTGAAACAATAAGATGTTTATGCAAGCTGCGACTCACCGTCGCAGCGATTAGAATTTAATTTCTTCCGATGGAGAGTCGAACATTTCGAAGAATGTCGATAATCTGCTTATGGATCCTTCCGTTAGAAGCTACTACTTCTGCCTGACCTGATAAGAAGTGTTTTCCTTGAAAGTCGGTGAGTTTCCCGCCTGCTTCCGTTAAGATCACCGAGCTTGCTACAGTATCCCAGAGTTTTACGCCCTTCTCCCAGATCCCATCGAGAACACCTTCTGCCACCCAACAAGTATCCAATACAAAAGATCCTGTCCTTCTCATAGATCGACCGCAGCTGATAAACGCAGTGATATCAGAGATTACCTCGTTTAAAATTTCCTTTCTGTTTGTAGGAAAGCTGGATACTAAAAGAGATCTTGCGAGTGCATCTGTATTAGACACATCGATCCTGAGCCCGTTCTTGAATGCACCTTGGCTTAAAATTGCAGAGTAGCGTGTGTCTAGTTCAGGTGCGAACACAACTCCTGCTACCGGAGTTTCTCTATGCTCTAAGCCTACAGACACACAATAGAGAGGAATTCCTCGTACGAAGTTCATGGATCCATCGATCGGGTCTAAAACCCAACGGAAAGAATTGCTTCCTTCGTGTTTAAAATAATCTTCTGAAATGATTGAGTCGTTTGGAAAGTTTTGTCGGATAAAATCGATCAGGAATTTTCCCATCAATTCATCCGCTTTATGAATGCGGTCTTTTTCTTCGGAGTCGCTTACGATCCCGAAAACTCGGATCTCTTTTTGTAGTTTACGAGCGGATTCCAGTATAAGCCCGGATACGGACTGGACTGATTTCACTCTCTTCTTCACTTCTTCAAGAGGGAAATCTATGGGAGGTGCTAAGGATTCCATGTTCGGGCTTATGTCCTTTATACCCGTAAAATTTTCCAAGCCATGTTTCCCGATGGGGAAATGATCCTCTCAGATTTATGAGATCGGAGCCAAGCGAAGAATGAATTTCGGGCAGATTCTTCTAAGGTCATGCTGCCTGGTCTTAACAAAAGATCAACTACTTGGTGAAACGAATTAAAATCCTTTGCGATCTTATCTAGGGAAGGATCTAAAAATCTGGTGGTCAAGGTAAGGTATTCCACCGCTAAAGGAGCGAATATTTTTCCAAGAGTCCAGTCAGAAGGAGTAATCCCCAAGGACTCGTGGATAAAACTTACCTGCTTAGAATAATCCACCTCGTCAAAAATTTCAGAATATGTATGCCTAACCCCTTCGAATGTATCTGTGGAGATCTGGACCATGAAGTCAGACTCTTGGTATTTCTTAGTAGTGAAGTCTATCACTGCATCTTCTAACACTGTAAGAGAATCTAAAGGAATAACCCTAGAAGAAAAGTAAGCCCTTTTGCTGTAAACAGACATAGTTTTTCCCTGAGAAGCTTGCGCATAAATATCTTCCTTGGGAGCTCCACCAAGATGCATCACATGAAAACTGGTAATGATCGCAAACGGGGGAAGTTTTTCTCGCCATACTTCTGGAGAATTTTCTCTGAACATCTCTCCTTCCGTATAGAACGGTTTGATTAGAAATAAACGATCAATATCTCTTTTTGGTCTGGGTTCAGGAAGAACAAGGGAATCTGCGACTAATTCAGGAGCAAGTTGCAGAATTGATTTCAGAAAACCTTCTGCAGCGCTAAACTCTATTTCGAAAACAGAAGTAGAGGGTAGAATAAACTTTTCTTCGAATTCAACGAAGGAAGTGTGAAGGTTATCCACATAAATGGAATGTTCCTTGTTCCTTCCCTTCGAATGATTCTGTAAGAGCTTGTTTAATTCTTTAACTTCATTCAGCTTCATTTTTTCGTTTTAGACAGTATCCGCACCTCGTACGGTTTGAGTAGCTTGAAACCGGCAAAAGCCTTCTTACCGGAATGATTGATAAAAATTTCGTAGTCTTTGGACTTTCCCTTTCTAAAACTGCGCTCCACTGTTGGGCCGTAAAAAGTAAAAGGGATACCTGCCATTCTTAAGGTTCTTCTATATAATAGCATAAACGAGATCGGACTCAGACTCGCTCCAACGTATACGACAGATCCTTTTCCGAATCGATTACAAGTTATGACAGGTTTTCCTTTATAAAATTTCTTATTATCAGAATATCTAGCCCAGACTTTGGCCGTAGTAGGTTCCAAGATCTCGCAAATTTTGGAACAGGATCCCGGTAAGACCCTGAATTGGAACTTAACGTTTTGATTTCCTACCGCTTCGAATTTTCTCACCTTGACCCCTGCCATTTCGGAGAATGGACCAGGAACCTGAGAGTCCAACATCCAGGAATTTTTGTCCTTCAAACCTGCTCTATACCCTAAAACTAAAACACCTCCCTCTCTAACGAATTGCTCCAATTTTTTAACGACGGAATCATCCACCATTGCATAGAGGGGAAGGACCAAAACTTTATATTTGGAGAAGTCGGTTTTGGAGATCGGTAAGAAGTGAGTATTTACATTTAGAATGTTCAAACCTGCAAACCAAGTTGCCATCTCAATGTCGTAGCCAACTTGTGCAAACGGGACGGGACTATGTTTTAAACCGGAAGAGATGGGTTGGTGTTTGAAATTCCTCGCATTCTCAATATCATGAAGAACAGCTATCTCCGCAGGAAAATGTTCCGAAGCAAAATCTTTAGCCTCAGGTAATATCTCAGAGATCCCTTTTTGCAATTCTAAGTATCTATCAGTCAGAGATTTATCGTGGTCTAGAATTCCATAACAAAGTTGTTCTTGTCCGAATCTTGCAGTTCTATATCTGAAAAATACAATTTGTTCTGCGCCTTGGACGATCGCTTGTTTCATCCATAGTTGTATCTGACCTGGCGCAGGAAGATAACCCAAAGTATCATGCCCTTGAAATCCCGATATTTGTTCCATTACAGTAAAAGGAAGATCTTTCAGTCCTCGATTGTATTGATGCATTGCTGATATAAATGGATGAGGGAAAGGTTCTTCTTGGTCTCCCCAGGTAGGATAATTATCCCAAGAAACGTAATCTAAATGAGTGAATAATTCGCTCATATCGATCACAGGAAGAAAAGGACTCGGATATAAATTCGTAGTGAGCTTGCGGTTCGGAGAAAACTTTCGAACAATATCAGACTGTAATTTTACAAAATCCACGATCGTATCCGAATGAAATCTGTAAAAGTCTTGGATCATAGAAGGATTAAATCCAGCACTCACATGAGGACCAGGAAGTGGGATCTCATTCCAATCGTTAAAGATCACTCCCCAAAATATATTTCCCCAAGTATCATTTAGATTTTGGATCGTTTTGTATTTAGATTTCAACCAAAGACGAAATGCTTTGAGAGAAGTTTCTGAATGATCAATATCTGATCCCTCATGACCGATCTCATTATCTATTTGCCAACCGATTACTGCAGGATGATTTCCTAATGTTTGGGCCATCTTAGTAACGACCTTAACCACTGCTTTTCTATAATTCGGAGAAGAAAAACATGCCTGCCTTCTTGTTCCTATATTTCTTAGAACTCCATCTCTCACTTGGAGAACATCAGGATATTTTTTAGCAAGCCAAGGAGGGAATGTCGCGGTCGGAGTCCCTAGGATCACATCCATTTTATGTTTATGAAAGAGGTCCAACATCTTCTTCCAAAAAGAAAAATCGAATTTACCTTCTTTAGGTTCGACTAAGGCCCAAGAAAACTCTGCGAGACGAACTCTGGTCAGTCCCATGTTCTTCATGATCCGAATATCTTCTTCCCAATCTTTGGGAGTCCATTGTTCAGGATAATAATCCGCTCCGAAAATCATTCGGTCCTCGCATGTTAAAAAGGTAGAGACGATGATTCTCTTGAGGGAAGATCTTTCCAGAAAGAAAACCCTTAAATACTATCGAAATTCGGAAAAAATACTGTCTTTTCGATACGATTCAGGGAGAATAGATTAGAACCTCGTCCTACAAGGTCGGGAACCCAATCATTACATGGAAAATCACGATATATACCATTATGGGATTCTTCCCGACGTTCACTTTCGTTTTTCCTCAGCCGAAATTTCCTACGCAGTAACCGCAGCATCTAACTTACACGGTTTCGACGATGCAGGTACGGAGCTTCTGGCAAGGACAATGCTTGCAGCATTCTTCTTAGCAGATCTAGTAAAAGATGATACTAAGGTAAGCGTTCAAATCCGCTTTTATGATGATACTGAGATACACTCGGTCTTAGCTTATAGTACTCGCGATGGAAAGTTAAAGGCGACCTTAAGACATCGCCCGGAAGAAGATATAGAATCCGGACAGATCTCAGAGGAAAATTTAGGAATTTTAAAAGTATTCCGTTGGAAAGACGGAGAATGTATATATCAATCTATTGTTCCTTTTAGAAACCAAAGTTTCGAAACAAATATTGAAAACTATTTAAGAGACTCGGAGCAGGTCCCTTCCTTCTTAGTGGCTTATATTAAATTAGAAGGTTTGCATTGGAGAATCAAAGGTTTATTCTTACAAGCATTACCGGAAGCAAGACCGGAACATATAGATGCAGTTAGAGAATTAGCCGGAAAGTTAGAAGAGGAAAAATCCAAAGTTTATGAAGGAACTGTTTCTCAAGCATTAGAAATTTTGCAATCTTCTTGGAATACAAAATTCGAGATCTTAGCAACTGGAAGACCTGAATATAGATGTGATTGTTCGGAAGAGAAAATCAAAGAACTGATCCAAAATTTAGGAAAAGAAGAAGCTATGGATATCGCAGAAGAGCAAGGGCAGATCGAAGTCACCTGCGAATTCTGTAATTCCATCTATAGATTTCCGAAGGCAGAGGTCTTAGAATTATTTTAAGAAATAGAATGTTAGGACGGTTTGAAAATCTTACCTTAGATTCTATAGAAATCCCTGTATCAAAACTCGCAGGGATTCTCTCAAAAGTCTGGAAAGAAGGAAAATTCCCTCTGCTACTACTTTCCGGAAAAATGGGCTCAGGCAAAACCACATTTGTTTCTAAACTTGTAAAAGCATTATTGGACCAATTAAAGCCTGGATTAGATAAATCTAAATTATTTGTAAATTCTCCCACATATACTTTGATGAATGAGTATCCGTTTCCGGAGATACTAAACCAAACGGGAGATATATTAGAGATCTTTCATTTTGATCTGTATCGGATCGGTTCTTCAGAGGAAATTCCAGACTTAGGTTTTGAAGAATATTGGAACGGTAAAGGGATTTCTCTGATAGAATGGTGGGAAAAAGCAGAGCCTGAATTTAAAGACAGAAAATTCTGCATCAAGATCGATTTGGAAGAAGCAGATGTAGACACTCGGAATCTAAAGGTTGAGTTTTTAGGAGAAGAATGGAGAAGGTCCGATCTACAGATCGGATCGTTCCTGAAGTCGGAGAAAACCTTATGACAAAAATATTATTCTTCGATGCAACTAACTCTTGGATCTTAGTGGGATGTTATCTTAAAACGGAAGATGGCAAATTAGAAAAACTTTCCGAGCATAGAGGATTGCATAATAGAGAATCGTCTCTTTTGCTCATTAAAGAAATTTCTAATTGTTTGAAGGTTTCTAATTGGGAAAAACCTGATATAATAGTAACTGCTACCGGACCTGGATCATTTACTGGGATCAGGATCTCAGTTGCGACTGCTCGCAATTTTTCACAGATCTGGAATATTCCGGTCTTGGGAATTGATAGTTTAGAATTGTACTCCTGCCAATATTATGCGGAATCTGAATCTCCCGTTTGTGTAGGAATAGAAGCGAAACAAGGAAAAATATATTTCGGTCTAAGAGACGCCAGAGGTTATTGGGGCACCTTGGACATTGCTCCGGATATGATTCCGGAAACCATCCCGGAAGATAGGATAGGCTCTTATCTTACTGGAATTAAGTTCAGTGATTCTCCCGAATTTTTTGCGGGAACAAATATGAAAGAAAATCTTCCTTCGCCGGAAGCGAGTATATTGGAAAAGTCCAGCGAGATCAAAAAGGCATTAGCCAAGCCGGAAGATCATTCATATTTGCAATTGGTTCCGAATTATCTGAGAGGAACTTACGCTGATGATAAGCCTAAGGTATATTATACATGACACAAAAAAAGAAAATGGTTAAACAAATACAAACTAAGAAACAAACAAAAACCAATCAGAGTAGTGAGAAAAGCAAAGAACCAAAAAAATCCAGATCCAAAGAATCGGATGAAAAAGATCTAAGAAAAAGTATCAGAGAAGCAAAGGAAAAGGTTTCCAAAAAGAAAAAAGATCATAAGTCTTCTCGCTCCAAGAAATTGGAAATATTTCCCGTCGAACAAAAAGTTTCGGCTCCTTCTTCTAAAAACGAAAAGAAGAATAAAAACAAATCTTTTAAACAAGAGACAAGAAAAGAATTCCGAGAAGAAATTCCTTCACCAAAAGAAGAAACAAACTATAAAAAGCCTTCTTACGAAAATCAAAATAAGAATCAGGGATATTCTCCTAAACCTTCACATCACAAAAATGATTCCCATGTTCCGAGTTCAAAACCCAAATTTTATGATCAAAAGTCTAGAAGTCATGATTGGGAAAGAGAGAATGAGCCAGGCAGAAAACTTCTAAAATTTTTCCGATCTAAAGCTGGAAAGGTCCTCTCTATGCAAGAGATCTACTCTAAGTTTATTGCTCATGCAGGACAAAAAAAAGGATTTAGAAGAGAAAAATGGGAAGCCCAAGAACAAAAACGGTCTGCTGAAGAAGTTCTAGTCTTCTTCGAAAAAGAAGGTCTGATAGAGATCCAAAAAAAGAATATCATAGTTCGTCCCAACCAAACTTTAAATGGAACAATCTCACTAAGTAAAAAGGGAGATGGCTTCGTAAAATTGACTACAGGAACAGAAGTATTCGTTCCAGGTCAGTACACTTCTTCCGCAATCCAAGGTGACCTTGTGGAAATTCTTCCAACAGGTATCGGCCGCAAAGGAAAATTAGAAGGAGAAGTAGTCTCCGTTCTTCGCAGAGGCCGTGAACTTTATAGAATGAAGGTCACTGAGAAGGATTATAAATTTATAGTCGGGACCTTCTTAGATATGGAAGGAGATCTGAAGGAAGGTTTTCTTCCCCGCAAAACATTACTCCAAGATCTACAAGATGAGATCAATATCGGAGATGTTTTAATCGTTACTTTAAAACAGGATTCAGATCACGAAAAAAATCTATACGAAGCTCACTTTGTTCGTTTCGAGTCGGATACAAAAGAAGACACTGATCTGATGAGAATGTTAATGAAATACAATTATACTATTCTCTATCCGGAAGAAGTAAAATTGGAAGAACTTCCTGACGAAGTGGACGAATCCACAGTAGACAATTGGAACTCAAGAGTGGATTTGAGAGAGCTAAAGTCCATCACTATAGATGGAGAATATTCCAAGGACTTTGACGATGCGATCTCCTTTATAGACGAAGGTAAGAAGATACGGTTTTATGTTCATATCGCAGATGTTTCTCATTATGTTCAGCCCGGTTCCGATCTGGATATAGAAGCCTATGCGAGAGCTACTTCCGTTTATTTGGGAAGTAGAGTTGTCCCGATGCTTCCACCTGAACTATCCGAAAATCTTTGTAGTCTTGTGGCTAAGAAGAACCGACTGGCATTTACAGTGGAGATGGAGGCGGATTGGAGTGGAACTATCTTCCATGCTAAGTTTTATAAATCCATTATTAAAGTAGAAGAAAGATACACTTATAATCGAGCAGAAGAAGAGATCAAATCCGGAGATCAGAATAATTGGATCTTCCAAATGATGAAGTTTGCGGACATTCTTAGAAAGAGAAGACTCAATTCCGGAAGAGTGGATCTAAATCTTAAAGAGACAAAGGTAGTCACGGACTCAGAACATAATGTGGTTGAGATCAAACCTGTCGATAGATTACAGGCTCACATCTTGATCGAAGAATTCATGCTCTCTGCAAATATCAAAGTAGCAGAGTATATACGCAAAAAAGAAAGACCTACTCTTTATCGTGTCCACGAACCGATGGATGTGGAAAAACTGGAGATGTTAAATTCGTTCCTAAGCTTGAATGGAGTTAATGCACAGCTACAAGATACAAAGTACGAATCTATCCGACATGTTCTACAAGTGATCGAAGGAAGTCCTTCGGAACGTTTGTTTAATATTTCTCTTTTGAGAAGTTTTATGCAGGCTTATTATTCCGGAGAATATCTAGGTCATTGGGGATTGGGTTTTAAAGACTATTGTCATTTCACTTCTCCAATTCGTCGTTATCCTGACTTGGTTTGCCATCGGGTTTTAGAAAGTATCCTACTCTCAGAAGAGGAACCTTATTCGGAAGAAGATATTAAAGTAATGGGTCTTCATACTTCTCACGAAGAAAGAAAGGCAACTGATTCTGAAAGGGATTATTATAAACTCAAGGCTTGTAGGTTTTTGGAGAAAACAGGTATCAAAGAATTTACTGCGACACTTGTAGGATTCAAAGCTGCTGTTGCATTTGTGGAATTGAATAATCCACCAGTGGAAGCAATCATCCCAGCGATAGAATTCACTGATGAAGGTGAGTTACAAACAGAGACAGATTTCACATTCTATTCTAAAAAATATACCAAACAATATTCATTAGGTGAAACATTCCCTGTTGAATTGGATAGAATTGATTTCGAAGAAATCAAAATTTACGTGAAGATGAAAAAATTCCAAAAGAAAGGATAGACAAAGTCGAACATATTCCAGAACATTCGTTACGGTAAACTTTGTTTTTTCGAACAAAGTTTAGGAGTTAGAATTGGAATCGTTTCTGGATGAGAAAGTCTCTCGTAGTCGCTTTCTAAAGTTTTTGTTCAAAACGGCGGCCATCTCCGCCATCCTAGTTCCTCAAGCTTCCTGCAAACCTGGATCTATTCCTAAATTGCATGGATTGAGTGATTCTGAATATCTCGCTTTCAAATCTTTGGAAGAGGTTTTCCTGGTAGGAAATCCAATCCAAGGATTCGATTTGGGAGTGGCTGCGGATAAATACATCTACGGTCATCCATACCCTATCGATACAGAATCCGTTTTGAAATTATTGGCATTCTTGCCTGGCTCTTCTCTCGTTTCTCTTGCTTTGGATTTTTCTTTCACCTCTATGGTAGGACTTTCCAAAGAAGATAGAGAGAAACGTCTTCTTTCCTGGAAAAACTCTTCCCTATCTTTGAAAAGAGGCGCTTATAATATCATGCGCCAGCTGTCCTTCTTCTTAGTTTCTATGGAAAGAGATTATAACGAACTAGTGGGATATAAAGGTTAAGAACTATGGGAGCAATTCCTGAGGCAAATTATAAGATCATAACTCCTGAAAAACATGAATCTTTGATCAAAGAGAACGGGATCAAAGACGGAGTTTGGAAATTACAAGCAGAGGCTGTCATCATTGGTTCCGGCGCAGGGGGAGCAGTAGTCGCTGCCACTCTTGCAAAAGCGGGTTGGAAAGTAATTCTAATCGAAGAAGGCGGATATTTTAATCCTGCAAAATTCACAGGAGATGAGTTTCTTTCCCAAGCTAGATTATATAGAGATGCGGGATTTATCATCTCAGAAGAGCAAACTCTTTCTATCTTACAAGGAAGGACCGTAGGAGGTTCGACCACTGTAAATTGGCAAACTTCTCTTTATCCTCCTGATTACGTGACCAACGAATGGGATTCCCGTTTCGGTTGGAAAGGTTATGGAAGACAGGAAATGGACGCGTATATTTCAGAAGTCCATGAAAGGATTGGTGTCCATGAAGTTCCTCCGAACTTGATCAATGCAAACAATAACACCTTAATGAAAGGCGGAAAAGCATTAGGCCTACATCCGGAAGTATTAAAAAATAATAATAGAGGTTGTATCGGTCTAGGCCGTTGCGGTTTAGGTTGCCCTATTAACGCAAAACAATCCGCATTCTTAACCTGGATCCCTGATGCGATCGAAGCAGGTGCAACTGTAATCTCGAATATGAGAGCACAATACATCCAAGACGGAGATATTAAAACTGTAGTTGCAGAATTCACTCCTGATCCTTACGAAAAGGCTCCGAACAATATTATAGAAAAAGTAGTGATCGATGCTCCTGTAGTAATCGTAAGTGCAGGGGCAATAGAAGGTCCTGCATTATTACAAAGATCGGGGTTAGGAAACGATTGGGTCGGAAGAAATTTAAAAGTCCATCCTACCAGCACGAACTTTGCCATCTTTGACGAGACGATCAATATGTTCTCTGGACCACCTCAATCCGCAGTGATCAAACATGGCCATAACCAAAATAATACGGGTTATGGATATTGGTTAGAAGTAGCTCCATTCCGCCCTACTTTGGCAAGCTCACTGATCCCTTTCTATGGACAGAGACAATTCGATGCTATGAAGAAGTATCCGAATATGAGCGCAGGTATCGTGCTAGTTCGTGATGGTGCTGATGGAGAAGCGAATGCTTCGGTAAAATGGTCCTTAGGAAGAAGAAAAGTTTATTTCGAGATCACTCCTACCGACGGCAAAAATCTACTCAAAGGTTTGAAAGCTCTCGCAGAAGTACAAGTTGCGGCAGGTGCAAAGGCGATCATATTCCCATTCCCTGATGTAGAAGATCCGATACCAGTGGATAAAAATTCCAAGTTTGATTGGATCTTAGACAAGAGCATCGAACCTGGAAAGATCGCAATCGGTTCTGCTCACCCTCACGGTTCTATCCAAGCAGCCAAATCAGCCGACCTTGGTGCGGTGGATTTAGATTTCCAACTCTTCGGTCATAAGAATATTTTCGTAATGGATGCTTCTGTATATCCTACAGGATTATCCGTAAATCCACAAATTACGACCATGAGCGTGAATCTAAGAGCCGCAAGAGCCTTGGCTCAAAGAAAGTCAGAGGTTTTAGGAAATAAATAATTCCTTTTGGAAGGCGAGAATTCCACTTTATTCGTGGCGTTCTCTTCCAAAATTGGATAAATGCCTTCCTTCTTTTGTAGTATTCGGAGGGAAAATGTAGGTCTTACTAGTATGCGTAAGTCCTTCTTTTCTCTACTGATTTGCTTTAGTATATTCTTCTTTTCCAATTCTGTCTTCGCAGATATGAAAGAGGGCAAAAAAGCTTATTCCAGAAAAGACTATACAGAAGCTCTCAAACAATTCCAAAAATATAACGATGGAAACCCTTCTTCCGGCGAGGCCTGGATGTACATGGGTTATATCTATGAGAGCAGAAAAGATTATAATAAATCGATCCAAGCATTTAAGAAAGCAGTCAGTTTAAATCTTCCCAAAAAGGATTTAGTCAATTCCCTTACAAAGATCATTCTTTATCATAATTATCAGAGAGATTATGGGGAAGTGATCTCTTATTCCAATCGATTGCTAAAGATCGATCCGGATCTTTCCCATATCCAAAAGATCAGAGCTGCCGCAGAAGAGAGATATTCTTCCGGGGGACCTCGCAAACCTGTTTATCATGAGGAAGAACCGGAGCAGGAAAGTGTTTCCAGCCTCGAAAAAAAATTAAAACAAGAACCAAATAACAAAGAGATCCTCTGGAGACTTGCATTAGCTTATTATAATGAAAAAGAATTTGCTAAGTCTGAATCTATTCTTTCCGGATTAGTTAAAAGTGAACCGGAGAATGTGGAGTATGGTTATAAGTATGGTGCCCTTCTCGTTCGCATTGGAAATTATGACGATGCGCTCGTTGTTTTAAATCGTATAGAGCCTAAGATCCCATCTGAAAGAGAAAAATTACTTTATTATACTCACCTGACCCAGGCTGCCGCTTATCATAAAAAGAAAAACTTCGAAGAAGCTTCCAAGTATTACAGAAAGGCGCATGCAAATAAACATACAGTCCTTCCTTTGATTGGTCTGACCAAAATTAAATGGCAGCAAAAGGATTGTGATAGTGCGATCAAAACCGCCGAAAAAGCTCTCGAATACGGAGAAAAAACCAGAGAGATCCGAATGTATATCGGCCTCTGCAAAATACAGATCGGCAAAAAAGAAGAAGGTTATGATCTTCTGAAAGAAATCGGTGCCGCCATCGAAAAAGAAAATCCGGAACTAAAAGAACTTCCGGACGTGTATTACGATGGTATTTTAAAACTTGCTAGATATTATACAAACAACGGTAACTATGAAAAAGCTCTCAAATATTTTCATGCTGTCCAACCGGATGAAGAAGAAATTAGAGAATACAATTTTTATTTAGGTAAAACCTATCTATACACCGGTTCCGTAGAAAAAGCGATCAATCATTTGGAAAGAGTAGAAGATTCTGCAGGAGCCTATTATCTCTTAGCGAAATGTTATGCAGAGAAGAATGACCAAGAAAAGACAATGTCCTATATTAAAAGATCAGGGAGTATCAAATCTTCTTATTGGTCTTCTGCAGAAAAAGACAAGGCATTCAAAAAATTCAGATCCGACGAAGGTTTCAAAACATTCTTGGAGACAAGAGCTGGAACTAGAGATCATAAAAAATCTGACGATGATAAAGACGACGACGATTCCCAAGATAGGGACTAATCGTTTATTTTCTTTTTGAAAGTAAGGTTTCCAGATCCACTTGTCCGGGAGCCTTTGGTTCTCCCAAACAACAATAAGTAAACTGAGATCCTATCCTTTCCGGAAAGATCCTAAATTCTTTTCCTGATTCTCCCATTAATATTCCGCAGAAGCCTATTGGGATATTCTGTTTGGCACATAGTTTTGAAAGTTTAAGTGCATATTCTTGGAAATCTTTGGATTCCTTTTCATTCTTTGGAAGTGCAGCTATCTTAAAAATTCTTTGGAAAGGAAGTCCCGACTTAACAGTAGCTAAAACTTCTTCAGTGACTGGTCTTAGGAAAAAGAGTAATTCTTCGTAATCCGGAATTCCAGAAAAACTATGAACGGATCGAATGATCCCGAAACGATCCTCGTCTATTCCATTAAAGACTGGATTATCCTTATCCAATTCCAGATCTACATAATGTTTTCCTGATTCTAATCCGGAAAGTAAGGGGGCAATATTTTCTATATTCCAGACACCTAAACTTTTCAGGCTGGAATCTTCAGGTTGTCTATAAGTGAATACACAGGATGCATTTAGATCTTTTATTTTTTGTAAGATCTTATCTGGAGCATCTTTGTCTGAACGAAATTGATCCAAACGGATCTCTAAAAAATCGGCCTTAGGAAGAGTCTTTAATCCAAAAAACTCTTCTTCATTCAATGTAAGAATGATCCGTATTTTTTGAGAGTCGTTGCTCATCCGATGATCAAAGCCCTTTTTGCAAAAGATCGTGAATGGAAACGATACCTAATAATGCTCCATCTTTCGAAACAATTGGAGCTACCGAGATAGGTTTTTCTCTTCTTTCCATGGATTGTAAAACATCGTAGGCCATAATCCCGCTTTCGAATACTGTAGGTTTAGGGTTCATTAAATCTTTTGCTTTGATGGACTTATCTAATTTTCCATCATTTAACAATTTTCGAATATCAAAATCGGTTACAAATCCAATCAACTTTCCGCCCGGGTCTACGACTCCGGTAGCGCCCACGAGTTTTTTTGTGATCTCGGAGAGAACTTCTTCTAAACTTGCGTCGGAGCTAACTTTTGCAAGCTTGTCCCCCTTCCTCATAACATCATCCACTTTTAGGGATAATCTTTTTCCGAGTCTTCCAGCAGGATGGTATAACGCGAAATCTTCTTTTTGGAAATCTCTAAGTTCCATTAATGCCATTGCGATCGCATCTCCCAACATCAGCGCGATTGTAGTGCTGGAAGTCGGTGCAAGTTCAAGAGGGCACGCTTCTTTTAATACGGGAGTTAGGATTACAATGTCACAATCCAATGCCAATCTAGATTGGGGATTTGCAGTTAAGCCTACTAATTTGGCTCCAATACTTTTTATAGTAGGGAGAAGGTTAAGCAATTCTTCACTTTCCCCACTTTTGCCGATTGCGATAACTACATCACCTTGGGCTAAAATTCCTGCGTCACCATGAGCTGCATCTGACGGATGAAGAAAATAAGAAGGGGTTCCTGTAGAAGATAAAGTGGATGCGATCTTTTTACCTACGTCTCCGGATTTTCCTACTCCAGTTACGATCACTTTACCTTTGGATTGGAAGATGAGTTCGACCGCTTTTTCTACGTTTGGATCTAGATTTTCCCTAAAATGAAGGATTGCTTCTATCTCTATGTCTAAAGCTTTTTTAACTTTATCTAATGTATTTCCCACTTCTAATTCTCCTCGCCCGTTTCCAATAGTTCCGAATCCAATTCCAAGGATACTGTAGTATCCATTCCGGAAATGGAAACAAGAATAGACGATTTACTTCCTTTTCGGATCACTCTTGCCTTTCTGTCCTTGAAAGGTCCACTTCTGATCAGCACCTTTTTACCTGGAGCTAGCATCTTTTCTCTTTCTATCTTGATCTTATCAGGATATTCAGTGACAATCTGTCGAATTGTTTCGATATCTTCTTCATCGATTACGATAGGAGTTTCTCCGATAGAGACGAACTTTACTGCTCCAGAGGTTTCCAGGACTTTTAGTTTTTCTATTCTTATATCAATTTTTACGAATACATAAGAAGGAAAAACAGGCACCAGAACCGTTTTGATCCGATCAGACCATTGTTTTTTGGTCGAGATAATCGGCAAGTATTGGGTTACTCCCTTTTTGGAAAGTTCTAGCGCTAACTTCTTTTCTGTCCTAGAATTTGTATAAACTGCATACCATGATTTGAAAGATTCACTCATCTGATTCAATGTGAAAGGATACTGGAATAATTATTATATTTCCTTCCGGCAGTTGAAATTTCCAGCTAGAAACTGATCTTCTAAACTGTGTTTCGAAGACCTTATATTTGCAAGGTTTGATAGTGGTAATATTTTTGGCTGCGCCATTAGACCCAATCACTACTTCCCAAGAACAATCTGATTCTAATCTTTGTTCCAATGCCTCCGGTGGAAAATGGATCTCGTTTTTGAATCTTTCAATCTCTGCCTCTGGGGTTCCCGCCAGACCTGAATTTGAAGAGGTATTTGGTCCTTCTCCTGAATTTTTAGGAAGTGAAAAATGTAAACTCGGGATTTGTCCTTTGCTGAGGCTTAGTTTGATTTGTTCTGAAAAACTTTCAGGGCTTAGATTTCGTACAAAATAATAAGATAAAAATAGGGCTACATGAATAGAAAAAGAAATGAAAAAAGAAACCCTGGATCCCATTGGATTGATACGTTTTTACAAGTATAATTAATATTGAATTTTTCTTGAATCGAATTTTCGGACCTATGAAACTCGGCCCGATGCACGGGTCAATGATAGAGATCATTTCAATTCTGGTCACTTGCTCTTTTGTAGGTTGGATCACAAACTATATAGCGGTGCAGATGATCTTCTATCCTGTGAAGTTTAGAGGATGGGGAATTTTAGGCTGGCAGGGTATTATTCCAAAACATTCTAAAAAAATGGCAGGACTCATTTCGGATGTAATGATGGAGAGATTGATCCGACCATACGATCTGTATAAAAAAATCGATCCTGTGCAAATTTCAGATCTGATCCGCGACAGGATTGGAGAAAAGTCTTCCTCCATAGTCAAAGATATATTTTTCGCGGACAACCCCGTGATCTGGAAAATGGTCCCGGAAGAAGCGAAACAAATTTTAGAAAAAGAAATACGAGAAGATATTCCAAAAAAGATTCAGGAAATCTATACTTCTTTTGGTAAAAATTTGGAAAGTATATTAGGGATTGGTGATTTAATCAAAGAATCTCTTTCCGGAGAAAATGCAAACGTTCTCTCTGAAATTTTCAGGAGATGTGGAGGCCCTGAATTTAGATTTATTGTTCGTTCCGGGATTTATTTCGGGTTTTTGATCGGTTGTGTCCAAGTCTTGTTCATCGCATATTTAAACCAATGGTGGACCATGCCGCTTATGGGAGTTTTTGTCGGTTATATCACCAATTGGCTTGCGATCCTTATGATCTTCTCCCCTTTACAACCTAAGAACTTTATGTTTTTCAAATACCAAGGTCTTTTCTTAAAAAGACAGATAGATGTTTCCAGAGAATTTGCATCCGTAGTAGCTTCTAAAATTTTAGATCCTGAAAGTTTAATCGGTGTGATCTTCAAAGGGAAAGGAGGGGATCTGATCATTACGGAACTTCTTTCCAAATCCAAAGAATTGATGGATGAGAAGTTAAAGAAAAAAATCCCTTATGCTTCTTTGATCTTGGGTTCTAAAAAACTAGAAGAATTAAAGGAGAAGATTGCGGATTCTATTTTGGAATTGGTGCCTGAAACGGCAGACAAAATGAAAGACTATATCGAAGAAAGATTGGAGATCGAAAAATTAGTTTTCGAAAATTTAAGTATACTACCTCCTGAAGAATTTGAACATCTATTACATTCGGTTTTCAAAGAAGATGAGGCCACCTTGATCAGCTTAGGTGCATTCCTAGGCGGTATCGCTGGATGTATCCAAGCATATCTCGTTTTCATAAAATAGATAATGCGGTCGGTTTTAAGATGTATTCTCTTGTAAAATAAGCCGAAAGTATTATTCTTTAAATGATTTTTTCCGGATTATTTCTCTTTCATACCCCCATTAAACAAAATCAAGAAGTCGGTATCTTAAATTCGCTATACCAAACTTGACTCTAAAAAATTACTGAAAATATGAGAAAGAACCTTCCGATTACGGGCCGAGAAATTCAGTTCGCTGAATCGGCGGTAATTATTTCCAGAACAGACTCAAAAGGAAAGATCACTTACGTTTCCCAGGACTTCGCGGATGTAAGCGGTTTTTCAGAAGAGGAAATGCTGGGCCAACCTCATAATATTGTCCGTCACCCCGATATACCTCCAGCAGTTTATAAAGATCTTTGGGACACAGTTCAATCCGGTCGTCCTTGGAATGCGATCGTTAAAAATCGCGCAAAGAATGGAGACCACTATTGGGTGGATGCTACTGTTACTCCTGTTCTTGAAAATGGAGTGATCACCGGGTATATGTCTGTTCGTAAGAAAACAAACAGACAACAGATAGAAAAGGCGGAAAAACTTTTTGCGAGATTGAACGGAGAATCTCAACTCATTAGATCATTCCTATCTTTTATAAATTCACTCCGAGTGAAATTCGGATATCTTGGCCTTGTAGCTTTTACATTTGCATGTATATTTGTTCCTTCTTCTTATTTAGGTTTGAAATTATTTTTAACGGATCCTGTTGCCGCTACTTTATCGTTTCTCGCCGTTGTTCTTGGATTTTCTCTCTGTTTAAGAGCCCTCTATAGCTTGAAAAAGAAAATGTCAGAAACCTTAGAGATTGTGGGCAGGGTAGTGAATGGAAATCTTGCTTCTGAATTTCCTAGGAAAGAGGGTGTCGAAGACGCGGACAGGATCTATTCTAACTTTAGATGTATGACTATCAGTCTTTGGGGACTTTTGGTACAAATGAAAGAGAACTACCAGAGAAACTTGAAACTGTATGAGGAATTATTCCAATCAGTGGGATCTTTCGAAAGAGTTTCTCAAAAGCAAGCACATGCTGTACAGGAAACTGCAGCTGCTTCTCACGAACTTTCTAAAACGATTGATGAGATCGTACTAACTATTAACGAACAAACCAGAAGTTTATCCAATGTAAACGATAGTATTGGTTCTATTGACATGTCCTTAGGGAAAACTTCGGAATCGATGCAAAATTTGGAATCCCAAGCCGGTAATGTCGCTGATAAAGCTGATCAGGCAAAACAGATCTTTAATGAAGCAATCCAATCTATGGAACAGATACGTTCATATTCCAATGAGATCAATAAGATCGTGGGAATTATCACAAGTATTTCGGAAAGAACGAACATGCTTGCGCTAAACGCATCTATAGAATCCGCAAGAGCTGGAGAAGCAGGCAAAGGGTTTTCAGTAGTTGCAGATGAGATCTCTAAACTTGCAGAACAAACAAAGTCGAGTATCAAAGACATCACATATCTTGTAAAAAGTACATCTAACTCGGTAGAAGAAGGTGCTCTGAAAGTGGGACAGTCTGTAGATGTATTCGAAAATCTTCAGAACTATATTGAAGAAGTCCATAACTCTGCATCTAAGGTAAAAAGTCTTTTATTAGAACAATCCAAAAGACTCGGAGAAATCCGCAGTAGTTCCGATCAGGTTTTAGTTTTGGGTAAGATGATGGCTGGAACTTCTGAGCAACAAAAGTTTTCCGCTGGTGAAATTTCAGATTCTATGAGTGCTATTTCCAAATCTGCAGAAGACATAGCTGCTACGTCGGAGAATATCAGGCATTCTGTGAAAGATACTCTAGAACATTCTCAAAAATTTGGCGGAATTTTAAGTCATTTTAAAACAGATTGAATTCTAAAAACCGACTGAAAATTCCATTTAAAAAGCCGATATTGATTCTAGAATGGAGAATCGTTTCCTAAGGCTTGCACTCTTACTCGCGATCATAGTGACTCTTCTTTCCTACTGGAATCATGGATGGGTTTCGTATCTAAAAGACTTCGTTGTTTTTATCCATGAAGCAGGACATGCGATCGCAACTTTGATTTCCGGCGGTTCCGTTCAGATGATAGAACTGAATGGTGATGAGGCAGGGCAAACCGTTGCATCTCCAACATCCGGCAAAAGCCCTTTTATATTCGTAGTCTCCGCAGGTTATTTGGGTTCATGTTTGGTCGGAGGATTTTTGATCAACAGAGGATTCAAAGGAAGTCTGGTCCGTCCCACCTTATTGCTTTTGGGAGGGGCGGTTTTATTACTCACTTTGAAATATACTTCTTCCGGAGGACTTGCTCAAAGGACAGGTTTGCTTTGGGGGATTTTTCTTTTAGTCTCTTCCTTCCTTCCATTCGGCTGGGATCGATTGATCACTGTGTTTTTAGGGACCAGCGTGAGTTTATATAGCCTTTATGATCTTTTAGATTTTACTGAGAATGTTCAGAATACGGATGCAGGTATCTTGGCATACTGGGCAACTGGAACCTCTCCTGGTGGAGCTGTTCCTAAATCAGTTTTGTTCTTGGGATATTTGATTGCTCTGCTCTGGTCCTTTTTTAGCGTATCCATCATATTCTTTTCATTGAAGCGAGCGGTAGCTCCTCGTCCGGTTCCGGATGAGACCCCAGGATTTGATGAAGGGCCGGTGATAGGTTTAGACAATCCATTTCCTGGAGAAGTAACTCCGGAAGTATTGGAATGGTTTTTAAGCAGAGGTTTGGATCTGAACGGTAAACCTCTTCCGCCGGAATTTATGGATATCGAGAGAATTGATGGCTAATAGAGTGCTAGTGACCGGTGGTGCCGGATTTATCGGATCTCATTTATGTGAAAGACTGATACAAGAAGGTAACGAAGTTATTTGCGTAGATAACTTTCACACAGGAAGAAAGAAGAATGTTGAAAAACTTCTCTCCAACCCTCGCTTCGAACTAATACGTCATGATATCACTGAACCGATCCGACTCGAAGTAGATCAGATCTACAACTTCGCTTGTCCTGCGAGCCCAATTCATTATCAATCCAACGCAATCAAAACTATTAAGACAAACGTACTCGGTACCACGAATATGTTGGGACTTGCTAAAAGAGTAAAAGCAAGGATCTTGCAAGCGTCTACCAGTGAAGTTTATGGCAATCCTATCGAACATCCTCAAAAAGAAACTTATTGGGGAAACGTAAATCCAATCGGTATCAGAAGTTGTTATGATGAAGGAAAGAGGGTCGCTGAAACTCTTTGTTTCGATTATCATAGAAATCATAAAGTGGACATAAGAGTGATTCGTATCTTCAACACTTACGGACCTCGTATGCTTCCTGACGACGGCAGAGTTGTAAGTAATTTTGTGGTCCAAGCACTTGCAGGAAAAGATATCACAGTTTATGGAGATGGTTCTCAGACCAGGTCCTTCTGTTACGTGGATGATCTTGTAGATGGTATCATTAGAATGATGAATACCCAAGACTTCATTGGTCCCGTAAACTTGGGCAACGACGGAGAGTTTACCGTTAAAGAACTAGCGGAGTTAGTTTTAAAAGAAACCGGCTCTTCTTCCAAGATCATTTATAAAACTCTTCCTCAAGACGATCCTGCCCGCAGAAAGCCGGATCTGACTTTAGCTAGACAAAAACTGGGTTATGAACCTAAGGTACCTTTATTAGAGGGAATCAGGAAAACGGTCGATTATTTCAAAAATCACTTGGATTAATCGTTCGCCAAGAAAATCTGGACCTACTTTTCCCCTATAAGGGAATTTAACCGAAAAATTGAGTTTCGAGTAGGCTGTATGAATATCGGAGTTTTAAAAGAAGCTAAGGAAGAAACTAGAGTCGCGGTAACGCCAGACGTAGTTGATGCCCTTAAAAAAATCGGTGCTTCTGTTATCATCGAGAAAGGCGCTGGAGAAGGATCTTTTTTCTCCGACGAAGATTATAAAAAAGCCGGGGGGACGATTCAATCTCGCGCGGATGTCCTAAAAAAATCCGATCTAGTTGTGAGCATTCACTTAGCGGATGGAGCAAGCTTATCTAAGATCAAAAAGGGAGCTTTCTATTTAGGAATGTTCCAACCTGCAGTGAATCCTCAGGTTATCAAAAAGCTTGCGGCAGGGAAAGTTACAGTACTAAGCTTAGATGCGATTGCTCGTATCACTCGTGCTCAGTCCATGGACGTTCTTTCATCTCAAGCAACCGTTGCTGGATATAAAGCTGTTCTTATTGCTTCCACTCATTTGACCAGATTCTTCCCAATGTTAACTACCGCTGCAGGAACAATCACTCCTGCTTCTGTTCTTATCATTGGTGCTGGTGTTGCAGGTTTACAAGCAATTGCAAGTTCCAGAAGATTAGGTGCAGTTGTAGACGTATTTGATACTCGTCCTGAAGTAAAAGAGCAAGTTCAGTCTCTTGGAGCTAAATTTGTTGAGGTCGAAGGTGCAACTCACTCCGCAGCTGCGGGCGGTTACGCTGTAGAACAAACTGAAGAATATAAAAAACGTCAGCAAGAAGCGATCGAAAAATTTGCAGCTAAAGCAGACGTGATCATCACTACAGCTTTGATCCCAGGAAGAAAAGCTCCAATCATCATCACTAAAAAAATCGTGGATAGAATGAAGGCTGGATCCGTAGTAGTGGACCTTGCTTCTCCAAACGGAGGAAACTGCGAGTACACTCAACATGGTAAGGTTGTATTAACTAAAAACGGAGTTTCCGTAGTTGGTCACCAAAACCTGGCAGGTTCTCTTCCTTCAGATGCTTCTAGAATGTTCGCTAAGAACGTATTAAATTATCTGAAACTACTGGTTAAAGAGAAGAAGATCAACTTTGACTTGAACGACGAAGTTATCGCTTCTACGACGATCGCTCACGAAGGAGAGATCCGTCACAAACTTACTTTGGATGCCTTAGGTGGTTCCAAACAAGTAGGGAAGAAGCCAGCGGCCAAGAAAAAGGCCTAAGGTCCCGAAACAGATTCCTATCAACCACCCTCCGAGTACATCGGAGGGAAAATGGTGAAGAGATAATAATCTTCCGATCCCCGCCAAAAGACTCAGCACCAAAAACCATTCCGGAAAACCGAAAACAAACACTAAGATCAATGCTGCCGTCATCGAGTTAGATGCATGAGCTGAAGGAAATGAATGTTTCATATCCGGATTTTGATCCACTTTTCCAGCTACAGTGACTAGCGGTCTCTTACGAGCGATCAGCTTCTTTAATACTAAAACAAAACGATCATTTGCATAGGCGATAAGTCCGGCATACGGAATTACGATCCACCAAGGATAAGGAAGACTTCCCTCCCATGCCGCATAAGCAAGATAAGGAAGAATAAGAACTAACATTATTTCTCCTCGATTGATCCTGGAGAGAGTTCGGTTCAGAAGAGGAGTATGGATCTTTTCGCGAATGAACATCGCGATCGCATAATCGATTCTTTCAAAAGCGGATAATTTTTCCAATGTGTTCTTATCCAAGTAAGGATTTCCGTAAAATGGAGATTAGATCCGATCTGGAAACAGAAGATTGTTCTCCTGAGACGATATCTTTTAGCTGAACCTTGTTTTCGGAGATTTCGGATTCTCCTAAGAAGATCAAGAAACGATATCCCTTTTTTTCCGCCGTCTGGATTTGTTTGCCGAGTTTTGCAGGCTCGAGCATTGTTTCCACTCCGATTCCTTCTTTCCTAAGTTCTTCTGCGAGTTTTAAAACTTCCGGAAAAACTTTATCGTCCATCAAAGGAATTAAAACAGCAGTTTTAGAATTCAGATCTTTTGGAACAAGTCTATGTCCTTCTAAAAAGTTTTTGAAGGTCACATCCCCTAATCCAAAACCGATTCCGGAAAGTTGCTCATTGGAGAATAATCCGATCAGGTTGTCGTATCTTCCTCCGCCGTATAAAGATCTTCTGTTTTCGGGATTGGTATCGAATACTTCGAAAATACAACCTGTATAATAATCAAAACCACGAATGATAGAAGGATCAAATTCCAATTGGTCTTTAATTCCCAGAGATTCTAGATCAGAGAAAAGATTTCGAATGAACTCGACGGAAGAAGGATCTATACCTTCTAATTCTCCGATTGTTTGAAGATTTGTTTCTAAGTATTTATATATGAGAGTTAATTGTTTTTCCGGATTAGAAAGTAGAGGTTTTATCTCTTCCTCGAATGCTTCTTTACTGATCTTGGATTTTTTATCTAAAAGTTTAGAAACTGAATGCGCTTTTTCAGGAGCTAAAGCCAAAGTTTGATTCAAAAATGAATCCAAAATCCCTCTATGAGAGACTTTGATCTGGTAACTTCCTTTCGGAGCTTTAAAATTTTCTAAAATAGCGTTAGCGATCAGAATGATCTCAACTTCCGCTCTATAAGAATTTACACCGAACAGATCCACATTGAGCTGCCAATGTTCTCTAAGACGACCCTTACCAGGTTGTTCATATCTCCATAAGTTCGGAATAGAAAACCAGCGGATAGGTTTTGCAAGATTTCTAACTTCTCCAGCAACCATTCTTGCCAGAGTGGGAGTCATTTCCGGCCGGATCGCTACATGACGATCTCCTTTGTCCTTAAAATCGTAGAGTTGTCGTTGAACGATCTCTTCTCCACTTTTAGCTAGATAAAGTTCGAAAGATTCTAGGACTGGGCCGTCGTATTCTTCGTACCCGAAAGATTGGACAGTCTTCCTCATTACGGAAAACATCCAATTTCGGAATCTCATTTCTTCCGGATAAAAATCTCTCGTCCCCTTGTACGGGGCTGTGGGTAAAAAGGCTTTCTGTTTTTCCAAGTCTCTTAGACGCTCTTAATGAAGCTTAAATTCTTCTTTAATAGAGTCATATTCGTCTTGGCATCGTTGGAGCCAACTATTTCTGCACCGACCAGATAAATTTCCCCTACTTGTGAAATATGTCGGATTTTGAATGCGAACCTTAACGGAGCTTGCATCTTAAAAGTTATATCCGCAGTAAAGAAAGGTTTATGCAGAAACGATTCGACTAGCTGGGATTCGGTTACTTCTAAAAGAATTCCGCCTTCGGAAGCGTTGATCACGTTTTGACGGATATCTACATCCAGAGTATTGGAATCTTCTATCCTTTCATTAAATACATCTTCTAACTCTGCGTATTTTTTTAGAATAGCAGGATCTAAAATTCTATCCTTAGTCTCCGCATAACCTAAAGCAACGAGTTTAGATCCGGAAGGATCTTTGTAATAGATCGGATAGATTGCAAAGGATTGGATTTTGCCTGAACGATAAACTTTGGTTCTATCTTCCAAAAGCATCTCATCTTCTAATTCTTGTTTTAGATCTAGAATATTGAAGCCGCTTGCCTCTTCCTGGGATAGAGGATCCATACTGATTGCGTCTTTTACGAAAATAGTTTTACCGGTACGTTTAGCTAAATCCTGTTCGAAGCTAAGTTCCTTTCCTGTTGGAAATACCAATCTGGAAAAAGGATACTCTGATAAGATATTCTTATGTAAGTCGGTAAGCAGGATTTGACCGGAAGTTCCCAGGACTTTGGTGGAATCCTGTTCTTTCTTAAGCATATGAAATCTATGTGCTACTACTTTGCCTTGTAGTCCTTCTATCCTAGGAAGAATGCGGCCATCTTTAGCGATCCTTACGTATTCAGGAGAACAGACGACAACCCCGTCCTCATGATTGACTGAATCCACTCTAAAGCCGATCTCCATATGTTTACTTAAGGTTTTGTAAACTGTGATCTCGCCTTCTTCATTTATAGATTCAGGGTCTATCCTAAGGAAAATTTTTCCTTCAGGAGTTGTTTGTAAGATTTGTAATTCTTGTTTTAGAGGATTTTCTTTCAGAAAGAGCCCGTTATTATGTACGTACTCTTTCAGAATATAACCTACTTTTTGTGGATCCTTAATAGTATCCCATATTCTTGGTGATTGTAGGTAAGATCGGTACTCGACTTCCATCTGCTCTCCTTTATAGCTTGCGGAAGTCGACCCTCCTGTTTTTAGCTCTTCCATCTTCGGTAGAGTTATCTTCATCAGGTCTGGAATACCAATAAGCTCTGGTTTTTAACCTAGAAGCTTGGATCCCTTTACTACGAACGTAGTCAAAAACTTTCCGCGCTCTGTTCCCGCTTAAGCGAGTATTATATTCTTTGGAAGCTATATTATCTGTATGGCCCCCAATCTCTATTTTATCCGACGGATTCTTCTTGAGATAGTCTACAATCAGATCGAGTTGTTTACGATGTGCGTCAGTCACTTCGGTCTTATTGAATTCAAAATAGAGTTTAGTACTTAAAACAACTGGGACTTCTGAATCTTTCCTTAAAGCGATAGAAACTGTAGAACCGGGTTTAATATCTTTCTTCAAGATATTAACACTTTCGGAAATATATTTCTCAGCCTTTGCAAAGATTTCAAAATCAGTGTCGGGAATCAACTCGATATGGAAATTTTTTGACAAACTGTTGTATTTTAAGATTTCTCCCTGTCTATTCTTAGGAGTAAAAACTGTAGCGGTCGCTCCAGCGATTGGCTCTTTAGTAGTAGCATCTACAACTACCACATTAAGTCCTTTACCTTTATCTCCATCACCAGTGTTAACGATTTTACCTTTCTCTTCATCTTTGATAGGAAGAAGCACATAAGTTTTATAAACTTTCTTATTTCTTTCTACGTTTCCACGTAAGTCTAGCTTGTCCTCAGTGGGATAAAATCCTGGAGAAGAAATTTCTACTTTATACAATCTTCCGGTCTTCAATACGGTTTTAAAGTTCGTTTGATTTCCTTTAGAAAGATCTCCTCCAATTCTTCTGGAGGTAATAGTGCGAGAAGGTCCTATACTATCCGAAATTTTGATCGTAGCATCCAAACCGATCATAGTAGCTTCTGAGCCGTCTAAGACCAATCCCTGGAAGGATACATCGTAGGAATTTCTCAGATTTTCAGGCACCTGGAATCTATAAATATCGTACTGGCCCTGTCCCCCATTCCGGTTGGAAGAAATATATGCCCAAAGACCTTCGTGATCGAAAGAAATCCCTTCTGAGTCGATTCCTTCCGCAGTATCTAAATTAAATGGATGAGGAAGTTTTTCTAAACTCCCTGTTTCCGGGACTGGATGAGGAAGATTTGTTTTGGAAACAGTAAGTTTATCTTCCGCATCTTCGGTGTCGGAACTTCCGGGAAGATTTAAGAAGCTGCGATATAAGGAAAACTTTTTGCGATCATTTTCTCTATTGGAAGAAAAGTATAACTGTTCTCCATCCGGATGAATATAAGGAAGAATTTCACTTACCTTAGAATTGATCTCTGATCCTAGATTGATCGGGCTGGACCAAACACCTGTGGAAAGATTTCTATAACTTACCCAAAGATCATATTCTCCGTATCCGCCAGGACGATCGGAAGAGAAGATTATATATTTTCCATCCGGAGAAATTGCAGGCATCTTCTCATTGAAGTTTGAATTGATCTCGGAAATACCGATCAAGTCGCTCCAACGTTTTGTTTTTTCGTCTCTCTTAGTATAATAAATATCTAATGCGTCAAAACCTTCTCTATCTGCTTTTACGTTTCGAATAGAAGTTAGAAAAATTTCTTCCGGGTTTCCGAACTCATCGAATCGGATAGAAATTCCACCTTCGTACTTATCAGTATTAAATAGTTTAGATTTTTTTTCTCCGGAAGGAAGTTCCTTTTTATTCTGTTCCCAAATGTCTTGGTTTAGGTTAACCGGCTTCTTCCAATCAGCTTCCCCATCTCTTTTTTTATAATTTGCATTTTCGGAGAGCCAGATGTCCATCTCTCCTTCTCCGCCAGGGCGATTGGATTGAAAGATCAAATACCTTCCGTCAGGGCTAATAATAGGATTGTATTCTACGTTTTGTGTGTTTAAAGGAGATCCGAAGTTTCTTTCCAACAGTGTAGGAACAGGCTGAGCGGATCCATCCCAGGAAAATAAAAAAAACAGAAGAGTTCCGGCAAACATGGAACTTAGAAAATGATTTCGTTTGGTAACGAGTCCTTTTCCTTGATTGTAAAAAAACATCTTGTAATTAGTATCGGAACAAAGACCCCAAGTATCAAGATGGAAACTAAGATGGAAACGGGCGTTCCGAGCAGAATCCAGGGAGAAATTTTCCCTCCAAAACCTATCTTATTCGGGGTTTTGAATATAACCAACGACTCCTTTTCAGATGGGGGTAAATACCTGCATGAGGACCTTGCTTTGGCCAAGGCAAAATCCTTAAGGGAAGAAGGCGCAGATGTTATCGATATCGGTGCCCAATCCTCCAATGTAAAAGCAGGACCCATTTCGGAAGAAGTAGAATGGGATAGAATGAAAGAGGTTATCTCCGAACTTAAAAAAGAGAAAGTTAGGATCTCTATCGATACTTTCAGACCTTACGTCATCCGAAAGGCATTAGAAGCAGGCGTAGATTATATCAATAATATCCGAGGATTTGTAGATCCAGAAAGTTTGGATCTATTAAAGGGTTCAAACAAACAATCCACAAAATATGTAGCAATGTTTTCTCAAGATCATTCTATTAAGGCCTCCGAATCTTCGGACCTGAAACCGGAAACTGTTGTCCCTCTTGCATTGGAATTCTTTAGAGAAAGAACAAAAACTTTCGAAAGTTTAGGGTTGGCAGATCATCTGATCCTAGATCCCGGGATGGGATTTTTTTTAAGTCCTGATTATAAGGTGAGTTTTGCGGTTCTTTCTAAGATCACTGAGATTCTTTCCGAGTTTCCGAATCTAATGGTTTCGGTTACGAAAAAATCTTTTTTAGGAAATGCTCTCGGAGGTTTGCCCGTAGAAGATAGAATTATTCCGACTGCGATCTCGGAAACATATCTTTGGTCCAAAGGAGTTCCTATGATCAGAACTCATTCTCCCAAATCTTTTTTATTAGCAATGAAAACTTGGGAGATGTCTCACGGAGTTTATGGTCCGCAACGCGAGCTTCAGGAGCGAAGCGACTAGTCCGTCCTAAAACTTAGGTTATCGCCCGTAGCGGATCCTATCC
The DNA here is from genome assembly GCF_004770105.1 of Leptospira andrefontaineae. Taxonomy (NCBI): domain Bacteria; kingdom Pseudomonadati; phylum Spirochaetota; class Leptospiria; order Leptospirales; family Leptospiraceae; genus Leptospira; species Leptospira andrefontaineae. Next base: position 504,478 of record NZ_RQEY01000019.1, read on the forward strand.
ATTGTTTCTTTTCCTTCCGGAGTCAGAGTTGGAAAAAATTCTTCCTCGGTAAATTGGAGTCCTTTAGATTTCAATTTTCTAAAATAAGGAAGAAGTGGAGAAACATCCGCTTTAGGGTTTTTGGAAAGTAGAGAAAGTTTCCATAATTCTAAGAATACCAAAGATTCTTTTTCAGATTCGGGTGCTTTGTTAAGCCAATCCAATGATTCTGAGTATCTTCTTTTCTCACAATATGCATGAGCGATATAATATTCCAATTCAGGAATTCTTTCTCCGGTTCCGCTTAAGCTAAGTCCGAAAACTAAAACATCGTCCCATTTTTCTAAGATATGGGCCATCTTCAACATTAGGCCTCTTGCATTCTTATGGAATGGACTTTGTTGTAGTATCTTCTCCAAATAATAATAACTTTTAGACCATTCTTGTTTAGAGAAAAAGTATTCTGCTAAGCCTGACCATGCATAGACTTCTTGGCCAGGAATTGTAGAAAGTACATCTCTATAGATTACTAGTTCTTCGTCTCTTTGGGCTTCTATCAGCAAGTTCTCGAATTTTTTTCGTTCGATCGGAGGAGACTGTTTTAAGAATGTTTCCAGGAACTTTTTAGCTTCTGAAATATCATCCACTAGATAATATAAACGTAATAGATTGAGTGCAGGAATAGGGTTATTTGATAGAAGTTTTTGCGAATTTAGGAATTCCTCTTCTGCGTCATCAATTAGAGAGAATCTTACAAATAGAATTCCCAAATTGTTTTTATCTGGGGCAAGGATCGCTTTTCCTCTATGAGTTTTTGCTTCCCAAGGACTTTTTACAGAGTCAACCTTCTCCCTTGTATAATCCGTAGCAGGAAGATATAGAAACATCGGATCGTTTTCGATCTGTTCATTGTTTCTGATTGGATATAGACAAGAGAAGAATAGAAGGACTGGTAAAAGAAAAAGATTAACCGGTTTCAGAAGTGGGATTTTCCTGTAGGTTTTTCTGCGCATACAATAAATACTTTAAGGCCCGCTCTGTATCTCCATGAAACAAATACATAAGAGAAAGATCAAGCGCGTCCTGTGCTTCCGGAGCCTCGAAATCCTGAGGACTTTCCTTAGATAGAGTAAGTTTATTCTTAAATTCATCCAATTTTTTTCGAGTTAAAACTTCCAAATTATCAAAGAATACTTTCTCATCTGGCTTAGGCTTTTGTTTGGCTTGTTTTATAGAGTCGTTGAATTGGACAAATCCTTGGGCGGTCGTAGTTACCTTCTTAAGAGTTTCGAATGATTGTTTATAATTTCCTAGTTTCACATGGATTTCCGTCATCAGGATTTCCATTCTAGGATCATTCGGATTGATCTGAATTGCGGCGTTCGCGGCTGCTAATGCTTGCTCCCATTTTTCAGTATCAAAATAGATGGTGGCGAGTGCTGCATAAGCAGTTTTGTTTTTAGGGTCTAACTTGATAGCATTCTTCAGATAAAGTTCTGATTTATCAGGTCTATCTAATTGTTTATAACAATATGCAAGAAGTAGATGAGAGTTCAGATATTTTTTATTTAACTCTAGAGAACTTTTGAGCGCCTTAACGGCAGCGTCTAAACTTCCGAGTCGATATAGTTCTACTCCAAGGTTATAACAAAGTTCGGTTGTTTTTCCAAGCTCGAGTGCCTTTTGATAGGTCTTAATTGCATTCTCAGAATCTCCGGTTCTAGAATAAAGTGCACCTAGGTTTAGATAAGCCTTTTGGAACTTGGGGTTCATTCCCAAAATTTCAGAATATACCTTGGCCGCCTGGGAAATTTTCCCTTCTTTTTCGAGTTTTAAAGCCTCGTTGAACTTTCGTTTGATATCGGCCTCGGTCATATCCGGAATATCGACTAAAATTCCCCAGAAAACAACCTGAAAAAAACTTCAGGTAAAATGTAAAAACCTCCGAAAATATAACATAGAAAGACAGAGGTCCGAAATGAAACAGATAGCCGCTATCTTCGCATTGATAACTGTTACCGCTTGCGCTTCTTCAGAAACCAGAAGAAGTATCAGCGCGTCCGGAGATCCTTCCGAAATATTTTTTGAAAAAGAAATCGTTCCGATGGACCAAGAGTCCAAAAGAGATTTGGTTCTGGCTAAGAACTCTTCCGCTTCCAGAGGATTGGATGATCTTCTCGCGGATAATAAACCTGTAAAAGCCACTACCCCTTCCAGACAACAGTCAGGTTCAAATGGAGAATTCGACGAGGTCGGATATTCTTCTTGGTATGGTCCTAAATTTCACGGTAAACCAACAGCGAGTGGAGAAATTTTCGACAAAACAAAACTTACTGCAGCTCACCCAAGCCTTCCTTTAGGTTCAGTGGTTCGAGTTAAAAATCTGGAAAATGATAAAGAAGTTTTAGTAAAAGTAAATGATCGTGGACCTTTCGTAAAAGATAGGATCATCGATCTTTCTGAAAAAGCAGCTGAGAACTTGGAATTCAAAGATGTAGGAATTGCAAAAGTTGGTCTCACTGTAGTAAGTAAAGGAGGAGCAGCGGAGTCCGAAGACATGGAAGGTCTGGAAGATGAAGAAGCTCTTCTCAAAGAAAACAAACCGGAAAGACTTACTCCTAAAAAAGCTGTGACTCCGGCTCCATTAGTGAAGGGGGCTCCAAAAGGACAAACAGTTCAGGTTGGAGTTTTCAGAAACAGCAGACTTGCTGAAGACTACAGAAAAAATCTTTCTGCAGAATACGGTGAGAAAGTCTATCTATTTGAAAGAGAAGGAATGTTTGTTCTTCAGATGGGAGATTTTATGGATCGCGCAAAAGCGGACCTTCTAAAATCCAAATTGAAAGAGGACGGAGTGGATTGTTTTATCCCTAAAAAATAAAACTTCAATTCGGTCTCTGAAAGAAAAAGCCTCCGATTATCGGAGGCTTTTTTATTTAATTTCGATGTGCTCTACAACCTTCGACCTTCATTCTGCTAGCACAAAGTGTTTTGGCTAATTGAACATAAGCAGGAAGACAGGTGCCTGTTCCTTGTCCACAGGCCGGATCGGCAATCAACAAAATAGTAAAACAATCATCGTACTTTTTCAGATCTTCTCCGCAGAGATCTTCATGATTTACTAGAACCCCACAATCTGAAAATGAATAGAGTAAGATTGTAGAAAAACAAACTAGAAAAAAGGCCCTTAATTTCGACTTCATAAACCCTCGACCGCAAAGGCGGCTAACGAATATAGCCTAGAGGATTTGAAAGAAGGTCAGTTTGTCAAAAAAAATCTTTCCGGAATTTAGATTCCACCACCGTGAATGAACTCGTTTAGCTCATCATCTTCGTTTTTAGAATGGGATTTTTTCTCTTTAAGATTGGATTTCGCGTATAGTTCGTTCACTTCTTTTTGTAATGTATCTATCTTTTCGACTAAAATGGAGAAAACTCTTGCAACCGGGTCAGGAAGTTCTCCATGATCCAGCATTCTTTCTCCTTGTTCTCCGAAATCTACTTTGGAACGGACTACTTTTCCAGGAACTCCAACCACAGTACAATCTGCAGGAACATCTCTAAGAACCACGGAACCGGCGCCGATCCGAACATTATGTTCTATGACTATGTTTCCTAAAATTTTTGCTCCAGCTCCAACGACCACATTCTCTTTTAATGTAGGATGTCGTTTGCCGCTTTCTTTACCTGTTCCACCCAAGGTAACGCCTTGCAGAATGAGACAACCTTTAGCTATTTCAGCGGTCTCTCCAATCACAACACCTTGGCCATGATCTATAAAAATCCCGGGTTCAATTTTTGCTCCCGGATGTATATCTATACCAGTCAAAAATCGAGCGAAAGTATTGATCATTCTAGGTAAAAGGGGAACTTTGATCTTATATAAAGAATGAGCAAGGGAATGGAACCAAAGCGCATGTAAACCCGGATAACATAAAATGACTTCCAAATAGGACTTGGCTGCCGGATCGTTTTTTTTAATTGCTTTGATGTTTTCGAACAAATGTTTATCCCGGTTCTTCTTTGACGGTCGATAGAAGAAGAATGTTATCTTTACTTATGAATAAACCTGAAACTGTGTTGGTATGTAAAGGAGGAATCGTTTTGAGAGATTACATAAGTCGGAATCTAAAGGAAAACGGTCTAAAAAATTGAACAGATCGTCTTACGGATGGAACGTACTTCTTTTTGTTCTGACTTTTTTTACCTTAACCTTTCAGGACGATATATTCAGACTTCCGTATTTAAATTTCGCGACAATTTCAGAGATCTTTCGGATCAGAACTCCTTATTCATTCTCTCTTCTTGGAATTCTTTTTTGCCATGAGATGGGGCATTATTTAGCCGCTAGATATTATGGGATCAAGTCGACTCTCCCTTACTTTTTACCGGTTCCGTTTTCCCCTGTAGGAACCATGGGTGCTGTGATCCGTATCAAGGAACCTATCCGAAATAAAATCCAATTATTCGATATCGGGATCTGGGGACCTGCAATGAGTTTGGTACTTTCAATCCCTTGCATTTTGATTGGATTATATAATTCTCAATTAGTTTCTCTTGCGGAAAGAACTGCGATATTACAAGCCCATCCAGGTCTTATGGACATTCATTTTGGGGACAGCATTCTTACTTATTTTTTATCCCAGAAAATTTTAGGACCTTTTGATTCTTCCCTCTTTACTGTGGAATACAATCCTCTTGCGTTTGCCGGTTGGGTCGGGCTTTTGATTACCGCATTAAATCTTTTACCTTTTGGTCAATTAGATGGAGGTCATGTTGTTTATTCATTGGTAGGAGAAGGTTATAGAAAGTGGATCTACTATTTGTTTTCCGCATTTCTTTTGCTCTCTCTTTGGAATTATTCGTGGATCTTATGGGGATTGCTCATCTATTACTTTATCAGAGTAGAACATCCTTTTGTCCCGGATGCTTCTTATCCAATCGGCAAATTTAGAAAGATATTTGGCTGGGGTATGTTATTATCCTTCCTGCTTATTTTTCCGATCTCTCCGATCACTGTTGTTTCCTCTGTGGGGGTTAAGAGCAGTTTAGGAGAAGATCTCTGGAATATCCTACTCGAAGTATTTTCAAAATGAGAAACCTGATCGTTCAAATTTCCATCCTATTCTTTCTAATTATCTCTCTTTCTATCTATTCACAAGAAGAAGGTGACGTAGACATTCAATTAACCGAGAGTCCATATGGTCTTTCTTACGACGGAACAAATTTCTGGTTCGCTGATAGCAAAAGAAGAGCGATCATTCGTGTAGATCCGAGCGGCAGACAAGAAGCTTTCAATCTAGGAATTCCTTTTATTGCAGGTTTAAATTTCGATCCGAGAGAAGGTAAACTTTTCGTAGCGAGCAAAAGGATCGTTCTAAAAGTAGAGCCGAACACCGGCGGAGTTACTGAAAGAATACAGGTCCCGATAGACAAGATAGGTGGGATTGCGAACTTTCAAAATTATCTCTATATTCTGGATTCGGACACAGGAAAAGTTTCCGTGTATGATAAAGGAACCCAAAGTTTTTTCGGTGGATTTTTAACGGATAGATCTGAGCCGAAAGATATTTGTTTTGCAAGGGATAGTCTTTGGATCACAGATTCTTCGGATGGAAACGTATACAGATATGATCCTACAAGTGGAAAGATCACAGGGTCCATTCGTTCACCTTCTAAAGACATTCGAGGGATTGCGATCTTAGGAAGTAGGATCTATGTTGTAGATAGAACTACCAGAGAAGTCAAAAAGATCTCCTTTGTGGAAACGGATCGTTTCTTAGCTTCCGGAGAAGCTACATACCTTATTAACGTAAAGATCAAATATTCTTTGGATGAGGCAACTTTAGTTGGTGGAGTTCTCGGGCTTCTTCCACCTCCTACAACAGAACACCAAAGGATAAGAAATCTAAAAACCAAAGATCCTAAATTTAAAGGCGATATGGTGATGGGAGTCCGTGCACTTTCTAAAAAGTTGGGCATAGACGATCCGAAAGGTCCCCAAACCTTAGAATATCATTTCGAAGCAAGAACGACCAATGTCAGATATTACGTCTTGGATGATTTTTTAAAGAAGAAGGAAGAGATCCCAACTGACTTAGGCGCATTCACTAAAAATAGAGTTTCGGTAAAAGAGAAAGCCGGGAATTTTTTCTTGGATAAAATTTTCGACGCGAGATTATTCCGCTCCGATTGGGATAGTTTGAAAAAATCTCTGTTAGATTCGGGTTTGCCTGTCCGCCCAGTAAAAAGTTTAGTATTTTCGGGATCTTCTAATCCTTCTTTTAAAGACACCTTGGACATTTATATTCCAAGTTTTGGTTGGGTGCCTCTGGCCAGTGTAAAACCGGAGAAGATAGAATCTTCTCGTGCTTACCAGAAAGGAGAAGATATGGTAGACTTGTTTCGCAGTGAGGCATGGGCGGCTTTACCTTCTCCTATTTTATTCAAAGCAAAAGATTCGGAAATTTGGAAACCACTTCCTGCGGAGATTGAAGTTACACTTCTTCCTAAAGGTACTGATCTTTCTTCTAACTGAAAGATCGTTGGTTGTTTACAAAATATTTTTTATAGGCTACAGTTCCAAGTGTGATCGCTCTTCCTAACATATAGAAAGAGAGTGAAAGCCAAAGTATATGATTGTTGTTTTGGATCTTTCCCCAATAAGCTATTGGAAAGAAGAATACGATCGAGCTAACGATCATTGAATTTCTTAGGATTTTTCCTTCTGAAATTCCTAAGAAGAATCCATCGAATATGAATGCAAAAGATCCAAAGAGTAAAACTGGAGCGATCCAATAACCATATTCTTTTGCCAGAGCTACTACTGGTTTGGATTTGCTGAATAATTCGAATAAGAATCCGGCAGGAAGAAGGATCAAAAGGCAAAAGAATAGAGAGATCCCGAATCCGGAAAGGATAGCCATTTTTAGGATTTTTCTTAGGCCTTCCGAATTATTGTTTCCTTTTAGATTTCCTGCAACCGTTTCCATTGCGATTGCAGCTCCATCTATCCAAAATGCGCCGATCAATATCAATTGATGAAGGATTGCATTTGCAGCTAGAGTTTCAGAACCCAAACCTGAACTATAATTTCTAAATAAACTGAATGTAGTGATCAAAAGTAGGGTCCGGATCATTATATCCGAATTCAAAGATAGAAGGGATGTATAACCTTTCAGAGAGAAGATTCGGATCTTATGATAAATTTGTAAGAATCGGTCCTTCTCTTTGAATAATAAAACAAGGAAGAACGCGCACATCAGATATTGGCTGATGGAAGTTGCGATCCCCGCTCCATAAGCTTTCCAATCTAAAAATAGAATGAACCAAATATTCAGACCTATATTGACTAGATTTGCAATGACAGTTGCTACTAGAACAGTAGCACTTTTGGATCTTCCTAAAAACCAACCCGTGAGTACAAAATTACAAAGAGTTGCAGGTGCGCTGATGATCCTGGACTTGAAATATTCTCCACCAGCGGATTTTACTTCCTTCTCTCCTTCTAAAACAGAAAAGCCGAATTCTTCTAAATACGTTTTAGTGAGTAGGATCAAAACACCGATCCCAAGGCCGAGTAATAAGGATCTCAAAAGTATTTGAAAGGATTCTTTATTATCTTCGTTTCCTTCTGCTTGGGCAGTAAGTCCGGTTGTACTCATTCTTAAGAAAGAAAATCCCCAGAATAGATAATCGAATAGTACGTTTGCTAATGCAACTCCTGCTACATATGTATGAGATTCCAATTGCCCAAGTACTGCAACATCTGCAAAGCTTGTAAGTGGAACAGTTAAGTTTGCTATTATATTGAAGAATGTTAGAGTAAGAAATTTTTTTTCCAAGAGAAGACTCAGGTGTTCAGTCGTTTCTTATCTTCTATACTTTGGAAAACATTACAGGCAACCAAGTCTCCAGTAACATTTACTGTGGTTCTGCACATGTCCAGAATACGATCCACTCCCAAGATGATCCCGATCCCTTCTGTAGGAACTCCTACGCCAGCTAAAATAGATGCGAGGATCACTATACCAAGTCCTGGAGTACTGGGAGTTCCGATAGAAGCTACTACGGTTGCGATAAGAACAAATGCAAGATTGGTCGTCGTTAACTCAATACCGTACACCTGAGCTAAGAAGACAGTGGCGACCGCTTGGTAAAGTGCAGTCCCGTCCATATTTACTGTGGCTCCCAAAGGTAGAATGAACTCTGCAATCTTTCGAGAGACGCCCATCTTCTCTATTCCAGTTTTTAAAGAAAAGGGAAGAACAGCTGCAGAACTGGAAGTAGAGAATGCAAGTAGTTGCACTTCTCCTGCTTGCTTAAAAAACCAAATAGGACTCTTTCTTGTGGCAAGAATCAGTATGATTGAATACATGATGAGCACTAGGGCAAGTCCGCCAAGAACAGTGAGAAAATAAACTCCAAGACTCAGTAGTACTTTAAGTCCAATCTTTGCAGTGATCTGTGCTATAAGACCAAAGACCGCAAATGGTGCTATCTTCATTGCCCATTGTACGAATACCATACTTGTCTTGAATACTGCTTGGAAAACAGGAAGAACATAGGCGGCACTTTGTTGTTCTATGGAAAGAATAGCGATCCCGACTAATAGAGCTAACAAAACTACGCCTAACATATCTCCATTAGCAAATGTTTGGAATGGGTTCCTCGGAAGAACTGAAAGGATTAAATCTGGGACCTTCTCTACAGAAACAGTACCCGAAGATTCGGATACTTTATTTGGTACCTGCACTCTTGGGATCCCGGCTGGATCTACAAAACTTCCCGGTTTGATAGTACTTGCTAAGATCATTCCGATCGATACAGCTAATATTGTGGTAAATACAAAGTATAAGAATGCTTTTAATCCGAAACTTTTCAGATTATCTATCGTTTCACCTGCATGAATTCCTAAAACAATAGAACAAAACACCAAAGGGATCATGATGATCTGCAATAAGATCAGGAAGAAATGGCCCGGAAGTCCTAACCAAGAAATGACCGGTTTAGAATATTCTTGGGCTACCAACGAATTTTCAGGGCTTAGATATAGACCTACTAAAAGTCCGGATACCAAACCTAACAAGACTCTGAACCAGAGTTTTTCTAAAGGAAGAAATCTACGAGCATTCGGAATGTTTCGGTTTGAGTCGGCGGACATACTCGACAGAATAGGAGTCGTATTCTTATTTTTCTATTGATTTTTCCCTTTTCAAAATGATAGTGAAGGCTTTAGCCGATTTTTTACCAGTTCGGAAGATGTATTTCGGAACCGGTAAACTAAAAATAAAAGATTCGGTTCGAAGTCAGTTTCGATCATCCGGGCATCCGAGTGCCTGCAGGAGTTTATGGGGTTAAATCCGATTTCTTGGGACCTAGTCCTTTTTAATTATTATTCATTTGGAAGTTTATTGGTCACTTTGACCACCATATTCCTCGGGATTTTCTTTCTTACCCTAAAGAATAGGACCATAGCTACCACTCAGCTTGGGATTGGTTTTATGCTATTAGGGATATTCGAGACAGGATACTTCTTAGCAGCATTTTTATATCATCCTATTGCGGCATACCATCGTTGGATGACCGGTGGATTCATTCTTTTTGCTCTAGCCCATTTCACCCAATTTTTACTTAGGTTTCCAGGGAATAGTAACCAACGTATAGCAAGATGGGTCTTGATTGTTGAGCACTCGGTTGCAGCGATCACTGTAAGCTTATTTATATACTTCACTTATATCTCGGAAAAGATCTATCACTTCACTGCACATCATTGGGATTTTAATGCGTTCGATGCCAGTCGTTATCTGGCATTAGTGATCGGGATATTCTCTATTGTAGGTTTTATTATCGTTCCTGCATGGAGAGTTGTGATCACAAAGGACAAGAGAAGGATCGCTCTTCTCATGTTCAATATTGGATTTTTGATCGCAGCGATCTATCCGAACATTTCGAACATTCTCAGCCGAGACGGAGTGATGGAACGTTCTACATACATGACTTCGAACGTGATCCTATTCTTGACTGCGTTTTCATTCTTAGTAATTGCATTTATCAATAATAGTGCGGAACGAACTACCTTTATGGTTAAGATCGTGGGGATCACACTCTTTACTATCTGCTTGATCATGCAGGCATTAGTTTATATCTCCAGCCAGGAAAAAGACGCAGAATATGATAGTTTGCGTATGGTGAATATCGAAAGAGCTCTGGAGAATGGTGTAAAATCCGGCGATATAGAGTACGCTTTCCATTGGGATGATTCCAAGGAAAGTTTGAATTCTTCCGAATATGATCCGAACAAGGAGTTAGACCTCAAGCAGATCGAGGCAGACTTACAAAACGTAACTATTTATGAAGAGATCCGTAATCTAAAGGAAGAAGGATTTAGAAAATCCTTAATCTCACTTTTGGATCGAACTCACACTTACTTCGGTGGTTATAAACGTTTTATCCAAAAATTATTGGAAGAAAAGAAAGACCTTTCCGATGCAGAACTCAAAAAACTGATCTTTGAAAGTGCAGAGCAATGGAACAAACGTGCTTTCGTTTCTACGAACCGACTCGAAGCGATTGTCGGAGGATCTTTCTGTAAAAAAGGAAGGGACTTCGTAAAAGCTTTAGGAGATTCAGAGTCTGGCTTTAAAGAAGAAATTTTCTCCCATTGGTCCGAAGACTGTCTTTGGGACGGAAAGGACTTAGACCAAGCAGAGATCCGTTCCGAAGTTTTAACATACTTCAGATATTTTAAACCAAGCGAGACACGTCACTACAGAAGAAGTAAGGATGGAACAGGGCATTATGTTGCCTTCATGAAATTCCAACCTGAGAAACAACAAATGAGTGAAGTTGGATTCTCCTACAGATTGTATAGAGAATTCATGCACCCAACTGCGGTGAAACAAACTGGGATCTTGTTAGCAGTGATCTTTATCGTTCTCGCGTTGTTTCCTCTTTTCTTCAAGAACAGTTTAGTAGATCCTTTGAATAGCCTTCTTTCCGGAGTGGAAAAGGTAAACAAAGGAGATCTGGACGTAGTGGTTCCAGTTAAGGTCAGAGATGAGATTGGATTCTTAGCGGACTCGTTCAACGCAATGGTGTCTTCTATCAAACAAGCCAGAAGAGAACTGCAAGATTATGCGGAAAACCTGGAAGAAAAAGTTCGCGAAAGAACTAGAGAAGTTCAGGAGAAGATGGAGGAAGTCCAACGCCTTAAAGTACAGCAGGACGGTGACTACTTCCTAACATCATTATTAGCGAAGCCACTTTTCTATAATGCGAACAAATCAAAATTGGTTTCTACTGATTTTATCATTCGCCAAAAGAAACAATTCGAATTCAGAGGAAAACATTCCGATCTGGGCGGGGATATCTGTGTTACAGGAAATCTTAGATTAGGACGTCCTGATTCCTTCAAACGTTATACAGTTTCCATGAATGGAGACGCAATGGGTAAATCCATGCAGGGTGCCGGGGGAGCATTGGTGATGGGAGTTGTTATGAACTCCATTCTTGCTCGTTCGGCTGCAAACAATAGGATCCTTGATGCAACTCCCGAACAATGGCTGACTGAAATTTATAATGAGATCCATGCAGTATTTAAATCATTTAACGGTTCGATGGTGATCTCAGCTTGTCTTTATTTGGTAGAAGATGAAACCGGAGTATGTTGGTACTTCAATGCGGAACACCCTTACTCGGTTCTGTATAGAGACGGAAAGGCAAGTTTTATCGAAGACGGACTGACTCTCAGAAAATTGGGCTTGGATTCGGAATTTGAATTTAAGGTCAGAAGTTTCCAACTCAAAAAAGGTGATATTATAATCCTTGGCTCGGACGGTCGGGACGATGTGGATCTAACTCCTGAAGAGACGATCCGAACAATTAACGAAGACGAGATGTTGTTTCTACGACATGTAGAAACTGCAAAAGCAAATCTGGAAGATATAGAAACCGAGATCCGTAAAACCGGAGAACTTACAGATGACCTTTCACTTCTTAAGATAGAGTTCCAAGGAGAACCGAAGAGCGATGAGATCGAAGAAATTTTCGAATCCTCCGATCATATTGATAAAGCATTAAATACGGATTCTGTTTATGAAGACGCTAAGAAGATGTACAAAACAGGGCGTTTGGACGAAGCATTAGAACTTCTGAAAACGGGTTATATGCACGATAGCGCTAACCAAAGGTTGAACAAACTTTTGGGGCTTCTCAGCTTTAAAGGTAAAGATTATAATACTGCTGTAGAAGTTTTGAACAATTATCTCGGAACTGATCCAGATCTTCACGAGTATTGGTTCTATCTTTCCATCGCAAACAAGAAGATGGGCAAGTATGACCAAGCCTTGGCTGCGAGTTTGAAACTTTTGGAAATCGATCCAAACAATATATCCAATACGATCAATCTATCCGACATATATCGTTTGATGGAAATGTATGATAGAGCGGAAGAATATGCTCGTAAAGTATTACAAAAAGAACCGGGGAACGAAAACGCTCATAAACTGATCCGTTTAATAGAGAGAGATCGTTGATCAACTTTTTTCTCTCTAAGTTCTCTTTATGGATGCGGATCGGAATTCTTTCCGCATTCTTTTTTTCTGTTTTTCCTATTCTTTCTCAAAATAAGAAGTCTTCAAAAACAAATGAGTCAAACTTCTCCTTTAGATTGAAAGGAGGAGATATTCGATTAGCAGTTCGAAATGAAACTGAGCTGAAAGAATGGGACAGATACGCTTTTGATAAGACAAAAAAGATCTTAGATGCGTACGAGTCTTATTTGGGGATTCCATTTCATCAGGCTTCTTCTCCCATATTCAAAACTCTTCCTTCTTCTGAAAAAGATAAGATAAGATTGGTTTTAAAAGACACAGTCTTTCTGAACGGAACCAGAGTGGGGGGATATAATAATGTATCCGGAGAATTGGGAAAAGAACTAGGTATATTTATGGAACTTGGGCTGGTGCCTCCCGGTTATCCTGCCTTACTTTTACATGAATTGGGTCATTATTATTTTACTGAACCGTCTTGGTTAAGCGAAGGGATTGTTTCTTATCTACCTTATCTTTTGTCCAAAAGAGGTTATTTGAAACTGGACGCTGATGAGCTCCAATCAGTAACGGAAGAATGGAGCCTGGCAGAAGCGATCCCTAAAAACGATCCTCCTCTCTCGAAAGATTTTCATCTATCCAATCCGGCTTTGGGACCTTGGTTTTACTCCAAGTCAGTCCGCACTCAGTTTATTATTCATAAAGAACTAGGTTACGAAGGTTATAAAGCGTTTCTGAAGCAGGTTGCTTCTTCCGAAATGCTGAACACAGAACTAGTTTTCAAGATTTTGAATAAGGTTCAAAGAAAAGATTGGAATAAGATCCTACAAGGTTGGGTGGAAGCTGGGCCTTACAGTGTTTATCCGCCTAACTCTTTTATGAAAATCCAAGACATAGAAAAACTTTAAGCTTGATTTTTATATTGCATTCGTTATACAAAATAGTGAATTCTAAACGAATTTCTTTTTTGATTTGATCTGATCGGTTCCGGCTTTAATATAATCCATTTATAAGAGATTATTCCCTTGGAATAATCTCTTGGAACCCGGCCAAAAGCTGGATTATAAGAGCTTGGTTCCTCTTGCTTGCATGGAAATTTCTTCAATCTTACAAAACGATGTTCTGCTGAACTATTATTCTTTCGGAAGTTTGCTATCTATTTTAGCTTTCTTATGTACTTCCTTATTCTTCCTCTTCTTGAAAGAAAAATCCTCTAGCACAATGCATCTCGCATTGGGGGCTTTATTTTTCTCCTTCTTCTGTTCCGGATATTTTTTCGCAGCATTCCTGTATAACCCTATCGCTGCTTACCATAGATGGTTGACCGTCGGATTTATTTTACCAGCGCTCATTCACTTGGGTCAATTTTTAGCACGTTATCCGGGACATGCGAATCCCAAAATGAACCGAAACCTAACTATCGGAATGTATACGGTTGCTGCGATCGGCATCTCCTATTTTTACTACGTCACTCTTAGTTCTCCTCGAAAATATCACTTCACTGCACATCACTGGGATTTTAACGCGGAGAAAGCTTCTTCTATCATTGCAGTATTGATTATATTATTCGTTCTGATTGCTTTCTTGATCCTGCCGATTTATAGGATGACCAAAACCAAGGGAAGAGTGCGATTTGCGATCGGCGGTTTTATGGCAGCTCTACTTGCAGGTGGTGTGGTTCCTGCTCTTACGAACATTCTCAGCCGAGATGGATGGATTGAACGTTCTACTTATTTGACCTCTATCGTTCTTTTGATGACCTTGGGGATCTTTTTGATCCTAGTAATCTTCTTAAACTTTAGCGAAGAAAAAACCACCTTTATGGTCAAGATTGTAGGGATCACTTTTGTGACATTGATGTTGATCATGCAAGCTTTGGTTTTCATCTCAAATCAGGACAAAGAGGCTGAATACGACACTAAAAGTATCGTGAACATGTCTAGAGCTCTCGAAGGTGGAAAGCAGATCCCTGAGATGTTGTATATTGTTCAGTGGGAAGGTGGGTCCAAGAATGTGGATTATTCTCGCTATGATAATCAATACGACTTGAGACTTCCACAATTAGAGATCGACTTTAAAAATACGATCATCTTCGAACATATGAAACTTTTGACGGAAGAAGGTTTTAGAAACTCCGTTAAAAAGACACTGAAAGATACTCATGAATATTTCAGCGGATATAGAGCTTCTATTCTGAAGTTTTTAGATGATAATCCGAATCTGGAAGGAAAAGAACTAAAAACAAAATTATTCGATCATCTGATTAGTTTAAATACCGCTGTTTTTGTAACTTCTAACAAACTAGATTATATTTTTCCGAAAGAATTCTGTGTAGATGGTAGAAATCATCTAAAAGGGGTTGTGAACAAAGGAGTTATTCCTTTCAAAGAACATCTTCTTCAAAAATGGAAAGAGAAGGATGGGACTTGCACCTTTGATGAAAAGGATCTGTTGATAGGGCATTTAAAAGCGGAAGTACTTTTATATTTCCGTCCATTCCAACCTGCATTGTATCGCCATTACAGAAAAAGTTTGGATGAGCACCAACATTTCGTAACTTATATTCATTATGATGTGAAGAAGGATGTTGTAAGCGAAGTAGGTTATTCTTACCGCAAGTATAGAGAATTCATGCACCCAACTGCTGCAAAACAAACTTTGATCTTGGGTTTGGTTTTGGTAGTGGTATTCTTCGTATTCCCTCTTTTCTTCCGACAAAGTTTAGTAACTCCGTTAAACAGGCTATTGTCCGGGGTTGAAAAAGTAAACTTAGGCGCCTTAGATGTTGAAGTAAAAGTAGACTTAAAAGATGAGATCGGATTTTTATCTGACTCATTTAATAGTATGGTGACTTCTATCCGAAAAGCTAGAGGAGAACTCCAAGATTACGCAGAACATCTGGCAACTAAGGTAAGAGAAAGAACCAGAGAACTTTCAGAAAAGATAGAAGAACTCCAACGCCTGAAGGTGCAACAAGACGGGGACTACTTCCTGACTTCTTTATTAGCAAAACCGCTTTTTTATAATGCGAATAAATCTCCTAAGGTCAGCACAGATTTTATTCTTCGCCAAAAGAAACAATTCGAGTTCAAAGGCAAACGTGCAGACTTAGGTGGGGACCTTTGTGTAACTGGAAATCTTCGTCTCGGAAAAGAGAACGACTATAAACGTTATACCTTCGCGATGAACGGAGACGCGATGGGCAAATCCATGCAAGGTGCAGGAGGCTCTCTCGTAATGGGGGTTGTCATCAACTCCATTCTTGCCAGATCCGCTGCAAACGATAGAGTATTGGACACAACTCCTTCCGAATTTTTAACAGAAATTTATAAAGAGATGCAGTCCGTTTTCAAATCATTCAACGGATCAATGGTGATCTCCGGAACATTCATCATCGTCGAAGATGAGACAGGTAAATTCTGGTATTTCAACGCAGAGCACCCATTCTCAGTAATGTACAGAGATGGAAGAGCAGGCTTCTTAGAAACAGGACTTACTCTTAGAAAGATCGGATTGGATTCAGAATATGAGTTCAAAGTCCATTCCGGAAGATTAGAACCTGGTGATGTATTGATCGTAGGTTCGGACGGTAAAGATGATTTGGATCTTACTCCTGAGAAAGAAGTTCGCACAATCAATGAAGATGAGATGCTTTTCTTACAAATGGTGGAGAAGGGCCAAGGTGACCTGGAAAAAATAGAAGAAGAAGTCCTCAAAGTCGGAGAATTGACTGACGACCTTTCCCTTCTTAGAGTGGAGTATTCTCCTGTTGCTTCTCCGGAAACAAACGGAAAAGAAGACGAGATCACTGATCCTTTCGATTGGAAGTTCATATATAAAAAAGCAAAAGAAGATTATATGGGTGGCCGTTTAAGTGAAGCTCTTGGCGCACTCGAAGGTCTATACAAATCGGATCCTCAAAATACAAAGGTGACTAAACTACTTGGGCTTCTCAGCTTTAAAGGTAAAAATTACGGAAAAGCAGTAGAAGTTCTGAATAAGTATTTGGGATCGGATCCAGACTTAGTAGAATACTGGTATTATCTTTCTTTGGCTAATCGTAGGATCGGAAGAATGGACGAGGCCATTTTGGCTGCAAAAAGAATGGAGGAACTCCAACCGGATAATTCCATGAATCTGATCAATCTTTCCGACTTATACCGTCAAACGGAACAATTTGAGTTAGCATTGGAATACGCTCATTTAGCTCTGGAGAAGGACCCAGAGGATGAGAACGCACAGAAATTAGTAAGATTGATCGAAAGAGATAGAAAAGCTTCTTTATAGAAGTTTAATATTTTCCGTTCTCAAAATCCTTATATAGCATAGAGGTTTGAATACCTTTATTGCCTTGGTATTTGCCTGATTTATATTCTGTGATCTCACCTTCGACTGTATGGTAGAAGATTTGGCAAATTTCTACATTTGGATAAATGATTAGGGGTTGGATGACTGAAATTTCAAGAGTCCAGAATCCTTTGAATCCTACATCTCCGAACCCTGCAGTCACATGCACATACATTCCTAATCTACCAATAGAAGAACGGCCTTCTAACATGGGGACCAGGTTATGAGTCTCGGTGTATTCTAAGGTTCTACCTAAATAAAGAACTCCAGGCTGTAAAAGTAATCCTGAGTCAGGGATGATGAGATTTTCGGAAGGATTGGATTTTTTCATATCCAATGGAGTTTCCGTATAACGAACTAATTCGTTATGAAGCCTTAGATTATAAGAGTTCGGATTTAATCTATTATCGGAGTAAGGATCAATGATGATGTCCTTCTCTAATCTTTTTTTAATTTCCTTACCCGTTAGAATCATTAGTATTCCAGCTTCCTTGTTTTGCCTATTTTCAGGTCGGCCTTGTGTCTCGCCTCCCTTTTTCGGAGTTCTATTTTCCTTTAAATTCCGGTTTTCTTTTTTCTCGGAAAGCCTTTAAGGCTTCTATCCTATCTTCCGTTTTTAAGGTTTTATTATAATGTTTCCTTTCTATCTTTAAGGCTGTTTGTATATCTTTACCTTCTCCTTCTCTGATCGCTTCTTTAGCGAGTCTTAAAGAGATAGGGGCCTTTTCGGAAAGTAAGGAGGCTAATTTTTTTCCAGCCATAAATGCTGAGTCATGCCATACCGAATTCGCAAGTTGGATATCCAATGCGGTTTGCGCATCTATCACAGAAGCAGTTAAAATAAGTTCTAATGCTTTTGTTTTTCCCACTCTACGTGGAAGTCTTTGGGTTCCACCTGCACCCGGAATAATACCAAGTCCTGTTTCAGTAAGGCCTACTTTTGCTTCTGCACTCATCAGAATAAAATCGCAACAGAGGGCCATTTCTAATCCGCCACCGTAAGCATCTCCATCCAAGGCAGCTATTGTTGGAAAAGGAAGATTTTCTAAAGCAAGGAAACATTTCCCAACTTGGTCCAGAAATTTATGAACTTCTCTCTCGGACATATCCGCTCTTTCTTTCAGATCTGCTCCAGCACAGAATACGGCCCCTTCTCCCCTGAGTACTAGGGCACGAATTTTCGGATCTTTGCCTGCCCTATCTATATGGGACATAAGCTGATTGAGCAATTCTTTAGAAATTGCGTTTCGTTTTTCGGGTCGATTTAAACTGATTATGCACGTATAATCTTCGATAGAATAAAGAACAGTCTCGCTCATGTTTGCCTTCTAAAAAATCTTTCCTGGATGGGATGATTCTTTCCGATAATTGGGTAGATTCTGCGGTTTTTTAAAAACGGCAAGCAAAAGCGTTACGTATTAACGGTTCTAGGTTAAAGAAAAAATGCGATTTCAGACTCAGATCTTAGCTATTATTTTATCTCTATCTATCTTTGGATTTAGTTGCTCTTCGAGCAAAGATTCGGACCTTGCCGCTCAGTTAGGTTTGGGAAATCCGGTAATCACGGAAATTGATCCTCCTAGTGGATCTCCTCCGATAGGATCCAATGCAGGGACAACGGTCACAATAAAGGGTCGTTTATTCTCTGCTGATACTAGCTTAACAACGGTTAAATTTAATGGGGTATCTGCAAGTGTTCTGAGTGCTACTAGTACAGAGATCGTTACAGTAGTTCCTGCAGGAGCTTCTACCGGAACATTGTTTGTGACTAAAGACGGACCGGTTATTTGTGATGAGAATAATGGGAGCACAGCGACTAACTGTTATGGCAGTAAATTTTACATAGATTGTTATAAGTCCTTTGATAGTCTATATGGCGAAGAGTTGGGAGTATCTTATCCTGATTCCAAAACTTTTGCGATTACTGGCCAAACTGGAACTAAAGCCCTTAGAATCGACCTGAACCCAGAGGGGCCTACCAATGTTAAGATTGCTTGTGATACTTATCTGATCTATTCTAAGTTCTCTAAGACCTGCGGCCGCACGGATGTAGGAACTTTTAGCGATACTAACACCTGGGTCTTTGAGCCTACTTTGACCTTCTCCAGTTATTACACAGTCCAGATGTTTGTTACTGCCGGAAAAGGTGATTGTACGGTATCTTTTCCTTAATCTTTAGGGTAAAAAAATACTTGGTTTATTATTCGATTTGGATTAGGATCGGAATGGAGGGATTACTGAATGTCAACAATAACCTCTATATATCTCGGACTCGCTGAAAAGGCCTCTTCCGATCCACGTAAAATGCCAAAGGTGGAAGGAATTCCGAATAAGCCTTATGAAAATAAGCAGGCTGAAACCTTTGATCAAAAAGCAATGAATCCTAGTTATGCGGGCGATATTTATAAAACTAAGGGAGCATTTGTAGACAAGATCTCCTAACTTCTTTTGGCCCGATTGTCTAAACCCAATAAAAAAGCCCTCGATTGAGGGCTTTTCTTTATCAGAGCCAAAATTCAGATCTTAATCTTCTTTGTAATTGATCTCTAAAATATTACCGGACGGATCCAAGAAATGAAGGAATTCTCCTCCGTCTCTGGCTTCTGGTCCTCTTACAATCTGAACTGACTTAGACTCGAGTTC
Source organism: Leptospira andrefontaineae (assembly GCF_004770105.1). Classification (NCBI taxonomy): domain Bacteria; kingdom Pseudomonadati; phylum Spirochaetota; class Leptospiria; order Leptospirales; family Leptospiraceae; genus Leptospira; species Leptospira andrefontaineae. The sequence goes on from NZ_RQEY01000019.1 coordinate 523,998, forward strand.
TACGATCGCTTCGGTAAAATCATCCACATCCAATACGAAACTGAGGACAGGGGATTTAACTTCGGTTAAAGAACTTTTAACTCCGTTGGTATTGAGGAGTTTAATGTTCACAGAATCCAAACCGATGATTGCGAATTCGTTTCCTTTTTCCTCGATCGTCTCGAAATCAAATAGTTCGGAATAGAATTTTACAGAGGCTTCTATATCCCCGGTAGGTATTACAATATAATCGATTCCTTCTACGATGATCATTGAGGTAGATCCTGTTTTCCTTTTTCGTCATTATGAGAAGAAAACCGGGCTTGTCTATCGGAAAACCGGAGGATACTCGTTTTTCAAGTCAGATGGGCTTTATGAGCCTAAATTCCGGAGGCCAATAAAGCCTTCCAACTCTGAGTTGTTTTTTCCTCCCTTCCAAAGGAACCCATCTAAGATATAATGAGTGAATTGGGGAAGAAAGAAGATAGGCACTAAGATCCCCTCAAGGCCCAGTCCTAGTTCTGCTTTTATTACGGAAGAGTTTCCGAATAGATACGGATGTTCCCTCCATACAAAACTATCCCAAAGCCATTCTTCAGAGAAAGCAAATGCCAATAATATGAAGGAAAAGCTTAGAATAGCCAAAGCAGCGTTACGAAAGCTATTATAGAAAAAGGAAGAAAGCTGTTTCTTTCTAAAATTAGAATATGCGAATACCAAGGCCATATAAGGAATTCCATGGTTGATCACATTAGTGAGAGTAAACGCAAAATCATCGTTTAATAATACGATTCCCACATACCAAACAGAAGCAGTGTTTAATAAAAGTAGAAGTTTTCCAGCACTGATCCTTCTTCCTTTAAGAAGAAGATAGACTTGACTCAAAGAGTATACTATGACCCAAACCCAAAATAGTATATGAATGAAGTTTGAAAGAGACTGATTTGGATATTGATAAAAATCACCTTCCATAAACCATTCGAAATGCCTTCCACCAGGGACCAGATGCCAATACAAAACGGGCAAACCGGTTACCATATAAAGACAGATCTTATCTAATAGAAACGGGATCTTGTTTTCAGTTTTAGGTTCCGTTCTCGCATACAAACTTAAGAAGCCGTATTGTTGTCTTAGAAAATGAAATACAGCAAGATATGCCATTGCTCCCCAGAAGAATAATTTTCCGAAAGAGTAAAGTATCAAAGCTGCGATAAAACATAGGAATGGAACTAAACTTAAAAGAACTTTTTTTCGATTCCAGACTTCTTTATCGAAGTAGGCTCTAAACAAAGTAGAATACACATGCGAAACATCTATACCAGGAATAAGAAGTAACCAAAGCCAAGGAGGCAATGCATTACCACTTGTTCTGGAAGAACCAACGGGAGAAGGTTCCGGAAATCCTAAATAACTCGCAAGTAATACTACTATCACTGAAATCAATCCGGGCGTAATAAACCAGCTTAGATCGAAACTTTTAGAAATGATCCAAGGACTGAGCCGGTTCTTCTCTTCCATCAACTTCTCTTGGAGGACATTTGGACTTTTTTAGAAGCTTCGAATCCTCTATATAAAGCTTCTTCAAAAATGGAAATCCCACTTAGATCGCAGTGAGCGAAATGGATTCCTGATTCAGATTTTGCGAGCTTTTCTCTTTCTCCTCCCCAAAGAAAGCCGGGAATGGGACGGATCATCGCATGTGCATGAGTCATGATATCGATCCGAGAAACCAAACTTTCTATATTTTGATGAGGTTTTTTTAGATCGGAAAGTATCTCTTCCTTCCAATCGTCCCAGGTTTTAGGAAGAATGGACCTTCTCGAGGCAAGAGTATCCTTTTCTCCAAAGGCAAGATAGTAAGTGAGAACAGATTGTGGTCTAAGTGCCCTTAGATCTTGGTGTGTGGATACAACGTAACCTAGAGATTTACTTTTATAAATTACATTCTCCCAGGCAGGTGGGTGGCCTTTTCCTTGAGGAAGTTCGTCTACGAATAGATTTGCAACCAACCAAGGAGAATATTCCAATTTCTGCAAGAATGCGTCCTTCTCTCCCAAAATATATTTTCGAATGAAAGAAGGTAATGCAAAGATCACTTGTTCCGCTTTAATGAGCAGATCTTTTTTCTCTTTTACATCGTAAGCATTGATTTCCCAGGTTCCAGAATTTTTACGAATTCTTTCTACAAGAGTAGAAGTTCTAATCTTATCTTTAGAAGGTTTTTGTAGGAGTTCCAACAGGAATCCGTTTCCTTCGGGCCAAGTCAGAACCGGAGGAGAATCTTCATCTTCTCTTAATCTAGAACAGAAATAATGTAGTCCTGCCCAGGCGGAGATATTGTCGGAATTCCCACCATAATCATCTCGAGTGCAATAGTCAGCGTACCATAAGATCTCTTGCGATTGTATTCCTAACGATTTCAGGTATTCTGAAAAAGTGATCCGATCTAATTTTAAAATTTCAGGATCTCTGGAAGAACGATCTATAGGAATGCAAAATGCTTTTTGTCCGTCTCTTCCCCTTTTGTTTTGCCATGAGTTTATAATTTTACGAAATAATAATTCTTGAGCATCAGGTTCGCCATTTCTTCTAGGAACTAGACCTGCTTGCCATCTTCCTTGGTAAAAAAGTCTTTCTTCCGGATCGAAACAAAGATACTTCTCTGGATAGATTGGATTTCCGCTCGAGTCTTTGCCTTGGACGAGCCCATTCTCTTCTAAAAATTTACGGACTAATACTGACTCAGGTCCCGGTTGTGGAAGATAATGAGCACCCCAAGGATATTTTAAGGAATTGGTTTCCGAGTATCTGGAATTGCCTCCCACATCCTTCTCCAGATCTAAGATCAAATAATCTGAGATCCCGAATTGGGATAGATAGTATCCGGAAGAAAGTCCTGAGATCCCTCCTCCAGCTATGAGCACTTTTGTTTGGATCGTATTTGTAGTCGAAAAATTTGTTCTTACTTGTCTGAGTCTATGACCGGTCTCTTTGTCTGGACCGAGGATACTTCCTTGGATCTTTCTTTTTCTGAATCTGAAATAAGAACCAATCCCTAAAAGGGCAGCGCAGAATGCTAATGCGGAAAGGAATACTTTTCTGGAAAAACGATCTTCGGACATAAACGAACGGATTGCAGATTAGTTTTGAGGGAAGAAGAAGCAAGGAAAAAGAAATTTCCTGAGCATTTTCCAAAACTCTCCTTGGCTTTCCGATCGGTCCGGGAATTTTAGAGTTATGGCAGTTCTTTTAGATTTGGATAATACGGTCTTCGATTCTATAGGGATCTATGAGTTTACGATCCTTGAAATGGAAAAGAAGGCAAAGACCTTTGGTTTTTCCTCTTCCAAAGAATTTAAAAAGGTTTACGACGCAGTTCGGGCAGAAGTTAAAAAGGAACTTCCGAACAATCCAGTCAATCGACTGCGCATTCTTTATTTTAAGAAGATGTCCGAACTTCTTTTTGGAAAATTGGATCCTTCTTTTGTTTTAAAATTGGATTCTGCTTATTTTGGGTTTTTTCTGCAAGGAATCAAGGATTGGAAAAAGAAAAATTCTACAGAGTTTAAAAAGATACTGTCTTTGCTTAGAGCTCTGCAAGAAGTCCAAGATTTGGTCATTATAACAAATGAATCCCTCAGAACTCAATTATTGAAATTATCCGTTCTATTTCCAAAAGACATCCAATACAAGTTGGTCACTTCTGAAGAAAGCGGAGCAGAAAAACCTTCTGCTTTGATCTTTAATAAGGCTTTAACAGATGCAGACCCTAAACAGTCCTATATTATAGGCGATTCTTTGAAAGACGATATAGGTGGAGGACTTGCCTTCGGATTAGAGGCTTTTTATTTAAAAAGCCCTATCTCTTCTGCCCAAACGAAATCGGTTTTGGAAAAGAAAAGTTTAGAAGGAAAAGAATATTGGGAATCTCCAGATCTATCTTCTGCTTTAAACTATATCTTAAGTTTAGAAAAAGGAATCGTACTTTAGCTATTACTTTTTCTTAAGCAAAGCAAACAAGGTTAGATTTAAATTTACCTTTTTGAATGTTAAATACCAAAGCATTAAGGTTCCGTAATAGAATACCTTTTTTAAGAAGACTCCTAGTTTCGCCTTGGGACCGGAAACTCCTGATACGGAAGCAATCGGTTTTAGGATAGAAAATTCCACCGATGAGAATCCGCATTGTTCTGCTAGAAGTCCTAAGGTCTTTTCAGTATAATCGTTAATATGATCTTTTGCTTCTAGGTAATGCCCGCCTTCTTGCATACCTTTCAATGCCACTTTCAAATTTGCTTTGAATAACTGGACAGGGAAATTAGGAGTTTGAACAAATAAGAATCCGCCAGGTTTTAAGAGCCCGAACAGATATTGGATGAGGCTATGTGGTTTAGGGATATGTTCTATCACATCCCAAAGTGTTATAATATCAAAACTTTCCTTTGGAAGTCCGCTGTCCTGAACAATTCCTGGGAATACTTGCTTAAGACCGTTCTTTTCTCTAGCGAATTTAACTGCTTTTTCGGAGATCTCGTATCCCACGGCTTCCCAACCTGGCCTTGTAGTCCCGATTGTTTTTACGAAGAAGCCGAGTCCGCAACCTACGTCCAAAATTTTTCCTTTAGGAGCCGAGAGAAATTTCCCAATGAAGTCATTATAGATGTCTCTATGAGCCACATCCCACCAGTCTAAATCATAACCGGTTTCGTCGTCCCAGTATCCCTCGTAATGCTCGTCTTGTTCGTAAGTAGAGAATGCGTGGCTGCAATTTAAACAACGCACGATTGGGATTCCGTTTTCGACGAATAAGGTTTTGTTTTTCTGGCTTCCGCAAAGATAACAGGTCTGGTTCAAAAGGGAGGTTCCGTTGGAGTGATAGTTTATTCTTTGGCTCCACCCTCTAAATTCCAGTAAAAAACCAAACTTCTCCCGGGCTTTTTGGATTTTCCGGAGAAGGTCCTATTGGAAGCATGGAAACAACCTCTCAGGTTTGATTAGGAGATTCGTTTGGCTAAAGTACATTTTACCAAGATGGAAGGGATCGGAAACGATTACGTTTATGTGGATGCAACCAAAGACGATTTACGTCTAAGTCCGGAACAGATCCAAAAACTCTCCGACCGTAATTTCGGGATCGGTGGTGATGGAGTGATCTTTATCCGTGCATCGAATAAAGGCGATTTCCAAATGGATATGTACAATGCGGATGGTTCTTCTTCCGAGATGTGCGGGAACGGGATCCGTTGCGTTGGTAAATATGTTTTCGATCACGGTCTTACAAACAAAAAACAACCTAAGATAGAAACCGGAGCAGGTGTTTTAGAACTCGACCTTAAAGTAAATGGGACCGGCAAAGTGGAACAGGTTTCCGTAGATATGGGAAAACCGATCTTAGTTCCTTCTTTAATCCCTGTTAAATGGGAAAATGAAAATCCAATCTTAGAGCAGCCGCTTTCTTTCTTGAGTGGATTGCCAGGCTATTCTTCTTATAATTTAAAATTCAGCGCTGTAAGTATGGGAAATCCTCACTGCATTATTTATGTAGAAGATCCGGATAAGTTCCCTGTCAGAGAGATCGGCCCATTGATCGAAAATTTTACTGAACTATTTCCTCGTAGAGTGAATGTTGAATTCGTTTCCTTAAGAGGAAAGGATCATCTTTATCAAAGAACTTGGGAAAGAGGTGCTGGAGAAACATTGGCTTGCGGAACAGGCGCTTGTGCTGTGATGACTGCTTCTCACTTAAATGGCAAAACAGGAAAAGATGTTCGTATCGATCTAAGAGGCGGAACCTTAAGAGTGCAGTTATTGGATTCAGGCCATGTGCTGATGACTGGGCCGGCTACAGAAGTATTTAGTGGAGTCGTGGAAGTTTAAGCTTCCGCGTACTGTCCTTCTTGTAGGGCGATCATTCTACTTCTAACAACATCAGAGAGTTGTTTCATATTCTCATCTAAGGCACCGGAAAGAAATTCTCTGTGATCTACTTTTTCTCCATAGATCACTTTTACCTTTTTGTAGATTGCACGTTTTTTGATATCACAGACTTCTTTAGGCATTCCCATAAAGCTGCGAACGATAGGCGGAATTGGGATATCAGAATAAGATTCTTCGACAGGGATGATTACGGAAGGAAGAATATCCACTTTATTGCGGATGGAAAATGCTGCGAATCCTGAATGAAAGTCTACCATTCCGGATTTAAAATCATTTTTGACCATATAGTCATGGCCTTCGGGGAAAATTCCTAGGGTCTCTCCCTTTTTGAAAACCTGTTGGATCATCTTAATAGAACCGATGGAAATATTTCCGTCGATGGACATAGGGATCCCACCTGCAATCTTTGCAAGGTCTCTGAAGATAGGAATTCTGAAAGTGTACTCTGCAGCGATCCAAGAAATAAATCTAGGAAAAGTATAGGAAAGAATAAAAGGATCCATATCGGATCTATGATTGCAGGTAAGAATTACTTTACCGTTCGTTATTATATTTTCGGTTCCGTACGCGGTAATATCCACGGCTAAACCTATAAAGGGAGCCACGAAATTTTTGATCCGAAGATATGTCTTTGCTTCTTTCTCCACGGTCCAACCTTCCTAAGCGACTATTCTCCTAAGAAAACGCTCCACCATTTTTTATCCTGGCCTACAGGTTTGTTAGAGTTCGGATCTCCATCAGAGGATTTGATCTCTTGTCGAGGTCTTCCGAAATCTTTTTGTTTTCGTTTCGGTTGAACATTGGAGAGATTTTTTTTGATCTCTTCATATTCCTTCGAAGCGTTGGCATTAGAGCGAATATAATTACGTATATCGTCCCATTGAGGATCGTCTTCATTGCCGTAAGCGGCATAGTTGAACAGATCAATTTGATCGAATTCAGGCATACTTTTCCTTTCCGTTAAGGGGAAGTTCAGAATAGGATCTGATCGGAATTGCCTAAAAGCAAAATCCTTTCAAACCATTCGCATGTTTGCCTGGGAAAATACTATGGCAACAGTTTTCGTAAATTTCAAACCGGATTTTATGATTTCGTTTTTAAAAAATCTAGCGAATGTCACTGAATTTAGGACTTCGAATTTCCGAAGGTATAAGTTATGGAGAGAGAGAATCTCCCCCCTTTAAACAGACATAATCATAAAGAATCGGAAGATATAAAAGAAACCGGTACGGCGAAAAATCTAGGTAGGATCATTCCATTTCCTTCCCCGCCAGGAAGAAATTTGAAAAAGATCCGGGAATTGTACGAGGACATTTTCGATCAGGAGCCTTGATTAATACGCAATGCGGGTCTCTTCAGGAGCGAAGTGACTATATCGTTTCTGATTTTAGAAAAGAGATCTGAGAAAGTCCAGATATTGAGTTTTGCCTTCACTGTTCTCCGGTGGAGCCCAAGAAGCGAACTCTTTGTCGGTCGTCGGATCGTACGGTCCTGATTTTCCTTCGAAACAAATGCAGTTCTCCGAAAGGCAGACCAATGTATGGTACACTCCCGGAAGAATATCTATCCCATAGATCGGTCCGTCCGAACTTAGGATATGTTTATCTCTGACTTTACCATCTTCTTCGAATAAGATGAAGCCTAGTTTTCCTTTTAGCACTAAAAAGGTTTCAGGCTTAGGAGGATTTTTGTGACGATGCGCTTGGACGTAAGTGTCCTTAGTGAGTACGTTCAGAAATCTCTGATACGGTTCTAATAGTTCGTGGAAATTGTGATTGGTTCTTCCTCTAGCGGAAGAGGAAGCAAGTGGAAGGAGTTTATTGAATAACTCCTGATCGATGAGTAATTTATCCGGCCGAGACAAGTTGCAGATGCTGTTCGCAATACGCGATGAGGTAATCTGTGCAGGCTGTGCAAGTATCCGCAGCTCCGCAAGCTTTTACCACTTCACGATAATCTTGCCCTTGTTGTTTAGCAGTCTCTACGATTTTTTCAAATGTGATTTGAGCACAATGGCACTTTTCCATTCTGGTTCCCGATCTCTTTCTCTATAACTATCGTTTTTGAGACTCAGTATTAAAGTCAAGTTTTCTGAATAAAAGTTCAGAATATTTTCTAACTTATATGGGACATAATGTCAGAGTTTATGGGGAAAAGAAGAAGTTGGTGCGCCCAGAAGGATTCAAACCTCCGACCTTCTGATCCGTAGTCAGACGCTCTATTCAGCTGAGCTATGGGCGCGGGTGATTAAAAGAATTTCTTTTCCAAAAGCTCTAAATGCTCTTGGGGAAGTTTCGGGACCAGTTTTTTTCCCTTGGTGTAATTGTATAGCAGTAAACCGGATAGGCCAAGATAGATAATCACTCCTGCTAAATGAGCAAGATTTGCCAACCAAGCTCCAACAACAGGAATGAAGGAGAAGAACCAAGACAATACTAAGAATGTTATAAAGTAGAGAATATTCAAAAAGGAAAGTTTGGAATGTCTATATACTTCTGCTTCGTTTGAGTAGAAAGAAAATCCGATGAGCCAGTTTCCGAATAAAGGTAGAGTTACCAAATAGATTCTAAATCTTTCGGTATTAGTAAAACTCTTTGCTTGGTTCCAGTAAGGAGAGAGAAACGCGAAGGCCTTAGCCTTGAGTTCCTCTAATTTTGCTGAGTATTTTTCGAACTTCATTCTCTATTTCCGGGAATAATGGTAATACGAACAGTTTGCCTTGGTAAGCTTGTAAGGCTCCTAAAATTCCGTAACCTAATAAAGCCAACCATGCGACATAGCTGATAAAGTCGGTTACTACAGGATTCGCATGAATCCATTTTAAAATGGTGCTTAGAATAGGGAACTCTCTTAAGAACCAAACTACCAAGTATAAAAATACAAATCCTAGATTTAACTTGATTGCTTGGAGTGCGTGGAACTTGCAAATTTCCTGTTTTTTTCTAAAAAACCAAGGAATGACCCATCCTAAAAAAGGAATATAAGAAATAGCAGCAAATAGATTGGGATATTCATCCCCTTCTAATAATCGTTTGGTCTCTTCCAGGAATTCCCGGGTGTTGAATCTCTGGTCAGACATCTTCTTATTTCTCGGGGTCAGCGTGAGAGTTTGGAACTTTCGGAGACGCAGGGATTCGAACCCTGGGTACAGGTTACCCCATACGACAGTTTAGCAAACTGCTCCTTTCAGCCACTCAGGCACATCTCCAGCAGTGTTCCAACGGAGAAGGTAGGATTCGAACCCACGGTGGGAGTTACCCACGACGGTTTTCAAGACCGCTGCCTTAAACCACTCGGCCACTTCTCCGGTTAAGGATTACTTTACTGACAAGATGGGGGACCCTGTCAAGGTGATTTACCTATGAGTACGGAAAAGAACCGTAGAGAAATTTCAGGATTGGTCGCGGAGAAATGGGCTAATCTCGGAACTTGTATTTCTCATGCGGAGAATAAAACCGTTTTTGTAAAAGGAGCGGTTCCAGGAGAAACAGTTCGGATCAGAACTGATAAAGAAAATTCTAAACTGATTTGGGGTACTGTTCTCTCTGCTGAAAAAAAATCTACTCTTCGGATCGAGTCAGATTGTTCAGCATTTCCAGAATGTGGAGGATGTTCTTATCGCCATATTCCGTATGAGGAAGAGCTTCAGATCAAAAAATCTCTTCTAAAGGATTCATTCTTATATGTTTCTAAATTGGATCCTTCTCAAATTCCTGAAATTGAAATTTTAAGCGGGCCTTCTAACGGTTATCGTAACACTGCCCAGATCAAAATCGAATTCAAAAAAGGAAAAACAAACGCAGGATTTTATAAAGAGAATTCCAACTCCTTGGTTTTATTTCCTAAAGAAGGTTGTAAACATCTTCCTTCCGAAATGAACGAATATGTCAGAAAGAATTTAGGAAATAAGAAAACATTTTCTAGAAAGGGAGATTGGAGACTTCGCTATTCTTCCGGAGAGATTTTAGAATATGATAAAAAAGAAGTAAAGATAGGTCCCTACCTTCCTGAAAAATTAGAATGGTCCATTCCGGCAGAAGGTTTTACCCAAGTGAATCGTTTTCTCTTGGAAGAATGGATGCTCAAAATACGTTCTTGGGTCCCGAAAGATTCCGGTCCGGTACTAGAGTTTTATTCGGGAGCTGGATTGATCAGCTTAGCGATCGGCCATTTAGTGAGCCGTCTTTCCGGTTACGAATTGTCCAACTCTTCTGTAGAGGCTGCTGAAAAAAATGCGAAGAATCTAGGATATTCTCACTTAGAATTCCATACATTGGATCTGAATTCTTCTCTTCCTAAAAAACTGGATTCTTTCGGTGTAAAACTCTGTATCTTGAATCCACCGAGAGCTGGGGCTTCTTCTTCCTTATTAGATTTTTTGGATGGATCTAGACCTTCTCGTGTTATTTATTCGAGCTGTAATCATAGCACATTGGCAAGAGATCTTGGGATCTTAAAAAATTCAGGATATAAGCCGAAGGAAATTATTCTTACGGATTTTTTTCCCAGGACCAAACATTTCGAGGTTCTGGTTCTTTTGGATCTTTGATTTTTTACTTTTAGAATTTAGATCTGAAATCTGAAAATGGTTATTGGGGTCAGGATCCCGGAGAAACTAAATGCCTATCATAGACGAATACGAACTTCCTTCTAAAAAATCAGATCCTGGTTCCAAGTTCGGCGAGGTCTTACAAGGCATTTGGTTAGAAGATGAGATCTGTTTTGCAATCGCAGGTGGCGGTTGTAAGGCATTTTACGGTTTGGGCTTTGGCCATGAATTAAAAACCTGGGGATTAAAACTCAAACAAGTATCCGGAGTTTCCGCGGGTGCTGCAATGGTTCTTTCTTTAATTTGCGGAACAGAAGAAGAATCAGTTTCTTTCTTTGAAAGAATAGTCCGCAAGAACCCTCGCAATTTTTATTTCACTCGTTTATTCAACGGAGAGAAGGCATTTCCTCATGAGGATATGTATCGTAGGACGATCCGATTCGGAATGGATTTCGAAAAGATCATTCGCTCTGGTGCAAAAGTTTTTATACATACGATCAAAGCGTTTCCTAAGGACGATTCCAACAAGAACACATTCAGACTCGCGAGACTGATCGCAGAAACTGGAAAAGCGTTTTTAGAAGATGAAAGAGATCGAGGCAAGGGTCTACATACGGAAAGAACGTTTCGTGTTTTAAGAAATTGGAATATGAAAGAAGTTCTATTTACGGAAGCGGACTTCAGGGATCCGAGCGTGATTGAACAGATCATTATGAATTCTTCTTCTATTCCTCCTATTGTTTCTTTTCAGAACCATGGAAAAGAATATTATTTGGATGGAGGACTTACGAATAATTTACTTTTGGAAGCATTTCCTCCTAATGCAAAAATTATTGGAATACATTACGAGCCAACTACCATAGTTGGAAAAGATCCTCACCTATTAGATCGTTGTTTTTTAGTAACTCCTTCTAAGTCTTTGCCAATTACTTCTTTCGATTACACAAATGCAAAAGGTGTGAGAGAAGCTTACGAGATGGGAAAATCGGACGCATTAAAGAAGAAGGATCAAATCCTAGAATATCTCAAAAAAGATTGGGTGAAAAAAGCGGAAAAGCTGCGTAAGAATTAAGGTTGTACTGTGGATAAAATTCAAAATCCGATCATATCGGTATCTAATGTAACTAAAAAGTTCAAAGATGTAACTGCTGTTAGCGATCTTTCTCTGGAAATTAAAAAGGGAGAGTTTGTCGGTTTGCTTGGACCGAATGGAGCTGGTAAAACAACTCTGATCGAAATGTTGGAAGGTATCCAATTTCCAGATTCGGGAAAGATCCAAATTTTAGGCACGAGTTGGAAAGAGAGCGAAACATTTTTAAGAAGTAATATTGGTCTCGCTTTGCAAGAAACCAGATTTATGGATAGAGCCACAGTTTGGGAAACTCTGAAATTATTCGGAAGTTTTTATAAAGCTCCTGAGTCCAGACTTCATGAAATTTTAGAACTCACCAGACTTACTGAAAAAAATAAATCCTTCGTGAACAGTTTATCCGGAGGTCAAAGACAGAGATTGGCTTTGGGCGTTTCTATAATGAACAAACCAGAAATTCTGTTTTTAGATGAACCCACTACAGGTTTAGATCCGGGAGCCAGAAGAGATATCTGGAAAATCCTAGAGGATCTAAGAGCATATGGAACTACTATGATCCTCACCACTCATTATATGGAAGAAGCAGAAGTTCTCTGCGAAAGGATTATAGTGATGGATAAGGGCCGGATTTTAGACCAAGGAACTTTATCTGATCTTTTAGGAAAACTAGGTGGTGGAGAAATTGTTCGTTTCTCTTTGGAGAATGGAACTGATCCGAGTACTTATCTTCCTGAGAAAGGAAAATTCAAATTCAGTTGGAATTCCGACACGAAAGAAGGCCGCATCAACGTGGAAAGAATTACAGATTATCTTCCTTCTATGTTGGATTCTTTTTCTAAAGCAGGTATCGTTTTAAAAGAACTGGAATGTCATAAAAAAACTTTGGACGACTTATTCCTTTCCATGACCGGAAGAGGGTTGGAAGAATGAAACAAATCTATCATTTAGTCACGATTCAATTAAAAGAATTTTACAGAGAACCCGGGATTCTTTTCTGGGCATTTATATTTCCTATTGCTATCGCAGGTGTATTAGGACTCGCATTCACGACTAAGGGAGTGCCTCAAACCAGAGTTGCCATTATTTCTTCTTCGCATGATGCAAGCGGACTTTCGGCGAAGATTGAAAAAGCATTTTCTAATTCTTCCGGTGGGAATTCCGACGGTTTAGGAGTGATCATTCCTCAAGTTCTGACAGACGAAGATGCGATTAAGGCGCTAAAAAGAGGAGAGATCAATCTTTTAGTAAAAGAAGATGAGAAAGGAAATTTAGAATTTTCTTTCGATCCGAGCAATGCAAATGCGCAGAGAGATTACCTTCTTCTTTCCAATGCTCTTTTGACCATGCAAGGAAAAGAACAATCTAGTTCAAGCATCCGAAGATTGGATTCAAAAGGAACAAGATATATTGATTATTTGGTTCCTGGAATGCTTGCCATGGGAGTGATGAACTCCTGTCTTTGGGGAGTTGGTTGGAATCTAATCGAGATGAGGATGAAAAAACTTTTAAGAAGAATGTCCGCAACTCCAATGAATAAGTTGGCATTCGTAATGTCCTTCTTCTTCACTCGGATTTTTGTCACTACTGTAGAATCTATCATCTTCTTAACGTTTACATTTACAGTTTTTGAAAATGCTTTTTTTGGTTCTATTCCAGCGGCACTTCTGATCTTTCTAACTGGAAATTTCGTATTTGCATGTATTGGGATTTTTGTGGGATCCAGAGCACAAAGTGCTCAAGTAGGGAATGGACTAGTGAACGCATTCACATTTCCGATGATGGTTTTATCCGGGATATTCTTTAGTTATAAAAACTTTCCGGATATAGTACTTCCTTTCATAAAACATCTACCTTTGACCTTGGTGGCGGATTCTTTACGAGCTGTATTTATAGAAGGAGCCGGACTTGCAGAGATAATCTACCCATGTGTGTTTATGATCGGGATCGGATTTTTCTTCTTGGGTGTTGGGCTTCGTATATTTCGCTGGTCTTAATCTATCTATCTGCCAGGAGACCGGATGAATTCAGAATGGAAACAATGGGTTTATGAAAAAACAGCAAAACCTTTCTTCTTAAGCATTCATCCGGAGTCCGCTCACTACTTAGCCCAAAATCTACTCGGGCTTTCTAAAAAACTTCCGTTCGTGTTTCCTGTTTTGGAATCACTCATGTCTTATTCCAGCGATCGTTTGAAAACAAAGGTAGCGGGGATAGAATTTGCAAATCCAGTAGGTTTAGGTGCCGGTTTCGATAAAACTGGAGAACTGTATCCATTTCTTTCTCGATTAGGTTTTGGTTCGATTGAAGTAGGAACAATCACTGGTCAAGGCCAACTCGGTAACCCAAAGCCAAGAATTTTCAGATATGCAGAAGACGAAGCTTTAATCAATCGAATGGGTTTCAATAATCCTGGTGCGGACGTTGCTGAAGAAACAATCCGAAAACAAAAAAAGAACTGCATAAGAGGAATTAACGTAGGCAAAACAAAAATTGTCTCCGAAGAAGACGCAGTAGATGATTATGTATATTCTCTAAAGAAACTAACTCCATATGCAGACTATGCAGTGATCAATATATCTTCTCCTAATACTCCCGGTCTTAGGAATTTTCAAAAGAAGGAAAACTTTACCAAGCTAATGGATGGGATTCGTAGCGGTTTAGGTGGAAAATTTCCAGTCCCTGCTTTTGTAAAATTTGCACCTGACATGGAAAAAGAAGAGCTGAAAGGATTGTTGGAACTCTTACCGGATTCTAAATTATCAGGTGTAATTCTTACAAACACTACTATAGACAAATCAGTCTTAACCAGATACCCAAATGTAGAAAAAGAAGGTGGAGTTTCCGGAAAACCTCTTCGCCAAAGATCTACAGAATTTGTCAGATATGCCTACTCCATCTTAAAAGGAAGCCTTCCTATTATTGGGGTTGGTGGGATAAATTCGGGGGAAGCTGCATTGGAGAAAATTTTAGCAGGTGCGGACCTGATTCAATTATATACAGGTTATGTGTATAATGGACCTTTCTTGCCTGTTAGAATATTAGAATATCTGGATGGAGTTCTTAAGAAAACTGGAGCGAGATCGATTGGTGAATTGGTAGGTAAGAATAAGATCTAATCTTATTCTTCCGATATTTTACATTTTCCTTTTTCGTCCCATTCTGCTTTCCAGACGGCGGAGTTTTGTTCCTTCACTAAACGAATTACTATATCGGAACATACTGTTTTTGAACCGTTTTCAGAAACTTCAAAATCACCCTCATACCTAAACCAAAATTGTTCTTTATTAGGAGTTAGATTTTGCCCGAATTCAGGTTCTGTTAAACGAATAGAATCTACGGATTTAGATTTTCCTTTCTCTTCTAAGATCGCTTCTTCTACGATTTGATAGACCTCGTCTTTTGTAGGAGGTTCTTTTCCTGGTTCGGTGACAACAACTGATCTTGCCATTCCTATATCAGCGAAGACCCAACCTTTTTCTCTTATGAATTGGTAGATTACTCCGACTGGAGTTTTGGTTGTTTGACCTTCTTTTTTGCGGCTAGTAACGAAGAAGGAAAATTTATATCTTAGATCGACAGGTGCATTCTCTTCTGGAGCTTCTTTTTCGATCAGCTTAGGCTTTCCCGCAGCTTGGACGGAAAGTATTCTGTCTCCTGGGAATTTTTTGGACCATTGATTTTGTAATTCTTTTTTAGCCTTTTCCTCATCAGGAGTTCCTGCAATTTGTGAAGAAAGGTTTGTGGCAAAGGATATTAATAGGACCACCCCGATAATATACATCTTTGACATAGCTCAGAAGTTTTATCGTTAGGAAAGATCCTTGTCAATGAAATTCTAAATTCGAAAACTTTATCGCGGAGGAGAGGATTTTGAAAGAGATTCATCTCATAAGACATTCTAAATCCGATTGGAGCGATACTCATTTAAAGGATAAAGAACGTCCTTTATCGAAGAGAGGTCGTAAAAACGCGCGGTTTTTAGGAAAATATGTGGAGAAGGTTTCCTTTGTTACAGATGTCGCCCTTGTTTCGCCATCAATCAGAACTTCAGAAACTTGGAAGATATTACAAAGTTTTCAGAATATTACAAAGGACATTAAGATTGTAAGTGAGATATATGAGGCGGAGTATTCTGACTTACTTAGGATCTTAAGAGGTCTTCCTTCTAAGATCAATAATGTAGTTTTGATCGGTCATAATCCCGGTATGGAAGACCTGGCAAATTATTTATTATTAGGAAATAATACTGACTCTATTTTCGAAAAATTTCCCACTTCTTCTTTTATAAGTTTGGTAACTGATCAAAAGGATTGGTCGGATTTGGGAAAACAAAGTTGTAGGCTGAAAAGGTTTTGGATCCCATGAAGAATAATATTTCAAAATTTAATAATATACCATTCCAGACCTTATTCAGTGAGGAAATGATTATCGCAAGAGTCAGGGAATTGGGCCTACAGATTGCAAGCGACTACATAGAAAAGAATCCGATTTTCGTATGTGTCTTAAGAGGTGGAGTTTACTTCTTTTCAGATCTGACTAAAGCAGTTCCTATACCTATCGAATTAGACTTTATTCAAGCAAGATCATATATCGGAACGGAGTCTTCTGGAAATGTAGAATTGATAAAAGATCTGGATTCGGAGATTGCAGGAAGGGACGTTCTAATTGTAGAAGATATTGTGGATACTGGCCGTACGCTGAAATTTTTGATCTCTCATATTCTTTCTAAAAAACCCAATTCTCTCGAAATAGCTTCTTTATTATTTAAAGAAGGCGGAGAAGAAGTAGGTTATCCAATTAAGTACGTAGGTTGGAATATAGGTAAAGAATTTGTAATTGGATACGGCCTTGACTATGACGGCAAATTCAGAAATCTACCTGGAGTATTCCTTTATTCGGAAGAATGAGGAGTATCCTCAGGCTTTTTGATCAAAGTTTTTAGTCCGGTAATAGAAGTTTCCAAATCTTGGATCTTAGGTAAAAACTTCTGCCCATCAATAAAACTTTTACCTTCATTCTTTCCGAGCTCGGAATATATTTCAGCACTCAGATCATGATAAGACTTTTGTAGACTTATAAAAGAGGATTCTAAATGTCCAGGGGAGAGTGCCTTCTTCTTTACCCTATATTTATGGAATAAAGAAAATCCGAACTTCGTCAGAACTAAAAAGTAAGCGGGAAGAAGAAGGGTGAGTGCCGTTTTTGTGACCGCAAAAATTTCCCAAGACTCGGAAATCGTATGGCTTAAAAAGGATCTAAGCCCAGAGATAAAGACCACGGAGATTGTATAGTTCGTTCTTGGTGTCGAAGGGGATAAGGTATTGATAACGTATAATAAAGGCAGGGAAAGTAATAAAACCAAAACCAAATCGATTGGAAAGAGATTTGAAATCAAATCCAGAAAATGAACGATGGCCTTATAGGTTTTCACCAAGTCGTCTACGGATTGGTTTAACCTGTCAAAGTCAGCCTTTAGATTGGAGAAAAACTGGGTGATCTGGTTCATTAAATCGTTTCCTAAAATTCCAGGATGGGAAAAGAGAACAGCCCTGTCTCTAAAGCTGCAAGAACTTTCCTTAACTAAAAAACTCTTCCTGGTATATTCCGTTTTTGCGTTATATTTTTTATTCTATCACGAGGCCCATCTACCATTAGTTTGGATGGTTGGTCTAGCTTTGATCGGCTATCTTGTATCAGGAATTCTTTTCTGGGGGATCGTATTCGCTTTCCGAAAATTAGAAACTAAAGTCGTATTACCTGCAATTTTTGCAGAAGTCGGGATCGAAAGACCAACCATCAAATTAGTTCCTTGGGTAGAAGTTTCCTTCTTCGCATTTTCAGTTCTTGCATGTTGGCTTACTGGTTTTTTTGAAAACAGATCAGGTATTCTTTTTCTTTTGGTGTATGCAGCTGGAGTTTTAAGCGCAAGACTTATAGACAACAAAACATATTATAAAATTGGCTTATTGGGATTAGTTATCTTAGCTTCCGGACTTATCAGTTTTAAAAGTTTGCAGAAGGCGGAGATATTCGTAGCTTACTCGATGTTCAAGCCCGATTTCGAACAAAAGGATCTATCTCGTTGGAATTACAATGCGGAGAATAGGACCTTACATAACGAAGATCTAAAACTCAGCATTCTTTTACCGGAAGAGTTTTATTTTCATAATCCTCAAAATTTGAATATGGAAGATAAAACTGGAATCGGACAGATTGCCGGGATTATTTCTACGAGCGATTCGGATCCGAATCGTTATCCATCCATTAAGCTCTTTTTTGTTCCATTCAGATTCGATAATGAATCTGAACTACTTTCTGAATTCAAAAAGTTTTTGGACCTCCAAGTGCAAAGAGGAGATATCCAGGAATTGAACGAATTAGAAAGGGAAGTTTTCGAAGATAGATATTTCGGGACTTTTTGGACATTCTACGATGTTCTCAGACCAAGATACGCAAAAACAGGAATGTTCTTCTTAGCGAAACACAAACAACCTTATAGTTTGGTCTTTATCATAGACGAAAGTCTGATCAAAGGAAGAAGACACGAAGAATCCGTGGAAAAAATTCTCACCAGCGTAAAGATAGAAGAGTAACTTTTTAACCGATAGTTACGTAGTCTAAATGGTTTGCTATATGCATTGCATGCGCGAGCTCGTATTCTTGCTTAGTTAGTTTTCCGTAAGCGAAGTGGGGAGCAAATTCTCCAGTATAATTGGAGAATGCAGAGATCGCTTTTTTCAGTTCGAGAATACTATCTGAAATTGAAACTCCAGATTGTAAAACATCCGCACCAGGGATAGGTGCATTTAAGTCGTGAGACATCTTTCCTTTTCTGGAAAAATTCCAGAATGCAATCTTACCCAAAGTATTTTGAAAAACTTCGGATTTGTTTTCAGGATAACCTTTAATAGAATAATAAATACTTTGAGCACAATGAAGAAGTATCTGACTCGGGCTCCATTCTCCATATGGAACGATTGCTTTAGAGAGAAGTATCTTTTCTAACTCAGCATTCACTTCGGAAAAATTAGAAAATTGAAGTCCTCTTTCTTTTACTCCCGCGGGAGCATTGGAGCAAGACTCTAATACAGTTGCCGAGCTTGTTAGAATTCCAACAGCCACCGCTTTTTGAATAAATTCTTTTCTGGAAAAATTAGTATCCGACATGGAGCACTCCACAGTTCTTTTATTTCTATTCTCTAATAACTAATGAAATGATCGAAGGAGTCAAGAATTTGATTATTCTTGAGGAAGGTTTCCGATATACTTTGCTCTAGGTCGGATCAAGTTTCCTGAATCATATTGTTCCATTGCATGAGCTAACCAACCCGCAGTTCTACCGATCGCAAAAATTCCAATGCCAGTTCCTTTAGGGAGTTTCAGCGTCTTAGAAACAAGTGCAAGTCCAGCATCAATCGTTGCATAATCTTCTATAAGTTCTTCTATCTGTTTTAGGAATTGAAGATATAGTTGGACTTCCGCATCTTCTGAAAAAAATCTTTCCACCAGCTGTATTAATTTTCTGCCTCTGGGGTCTCCTTTTTTATAGAGAGGATGACCGAAGCCTGGTATATTTTCTCCGCTTCTTAATTTTTCTTCTAAGAGTTGTTTATCTTTCTTTTTGTTTCCGCTTGCTTGGGAAAGAAGAAGGATCGCTTTCTCAGTGAGTAATCCATGTTTTGGACCTGACAAAGCAGCGAGTCCGGCAAGTACAACTTGATAAAGAGAAGCTTCACTGGAAGCAACACATCTTGCCGTAAAAGAAGAAACATTCAACTCATGATCTGCCGAAAGGATCAAAGCTGCTTCTAAAAGTTTGAGTTTGGAGAGGAAGTTAGCATCTTCCTTTTTTCTAGATGGATTCCAGCCACTTAAAAGTGTCTCAGAAATTTTTCCTGCAGATTCCTTTTTCCCGGAAGAAAACAAGGTAAGATATCTTAAGATAGAAGAGGAAGTCTTTCTAAAAGTTTTAGGATCTTTTCGAAATGCCTTTGCATCTTCATATTCTAAAAAGGGAAGTAAGATCCTAGAAATATCTAAGATGGGCCGGCCTTCTAATAATTTTAGGATTTTATTACATTCTTCAGATAATATTGGCCAATCTGATTCAAAAGGATTTGTTTCTTCTGATTCCCAAAGTAAGCAGGCTATATCTTCAAAACTTCCGTTCTCTGAAAGTTCTAAAACATCCTTTCCTCTGTAAAAGAGAGAGTTTTCACCAAGTAACGTAATAGACGATTCTAAAACAGGTTGTCCTAAGGATAAGGCGGCTTTTGCAGTTTTTCCGGGCTGGCTTCTTTCTTCCCTTCTGAGTAATAATTGTTCTATATCTTCTCTTCTGTATCTTTTACTTCTGTCTTTATTACCTCCGGATTCGGAATGTAATAAACCGCGACTAACGTATGCATATATAGTTTGAACTTCTACTCCTAAAGCGGAGGCAGCCTCGTCCGCATTCAGGAACGGTTTTTTTGAAGAAAAAGCCATATATTGACAATATAATCAACATTGACTATGCTCTGTCAACCCGCTAAACTTGAACGGAAACAAAGGAGAAATATCATGCTGATCTCTGAACAGGAAAAAGAGAAAATTTACAGCCCGGGTTTAGAAGGGATACCTGCGGCAAGAACCAAACTTTCCCAAGTAGATGGAAAGGGAGGTAGACTGATCATTGCAGGTTACCCTGTGGAAGAATTCGCAGGCAAAGCAGTCTTTGAAGAAACCATCTTCACACTTTGGAATGATAGAAGGCCAAAGCCTACCGAAACAAGTTTATTCTCAGAAGAACTCAGATCCTCCAGAAGATTTTCTAAAGTGATACGAACCATCATTGAAGAGGCAGTGTATGCAAATCTTCCTTTGATCGATATTTTAAGAATTGGATCTGCAGCTTTGTCTTTAGGTTCTCAAAAAGAAGATCCTAGAAAGGATGCGATGGCAGTCCTATCTACGTTTCCTTTAATTGTTGCTTGGGCTTATCGTTTGTTGAAAGGGCAAGCCCCAGTTCTTCCAAGACAGGACTTAGATATTGCAGCCAACTTTTTGTATATGTTGAATGGAGCTGATCCGGAACCTAGAAACGTTCGCGCTTTGAATACATATCTAAATACAGTTTGCGATCACGGATTGAATGCTTCTACCTTCGCAGCGAGAGTGATCATCTCCACTCAGTCTGATATGATTTCAGCAGTTACCGGTGGATTAGGCGCATTAAAGGGGCCTCTACATGGAGGAGCACCAGGGCCTGCATTAGACACAGTCTTTGAGATTGGAGCAAGGGAAAATGCGGAGAAGGTACTAAGAGAAAAATTAAAACATAATGAAAGATTAATGGGCTTTGGGCATAGGATCTATAAAGTCAGGGACCCTCGCGCAGACGTTCTTGCTAAGGCAGCAAAAATATTATACGATACCGATGAAAAAAGGGAGTTCTATGATCTTGCAATGTTCGTGGAAAAAACTGCCTTAGATTTATTGAAAGAATATAAACCGGATAGAATTCTACAGACCAATGTGGAATTTTACACCGCATTACTTCTTCATGGATTAGGATTTCCAACTGAGATCTTTACTCCAGTATTTGCAATGGGAAGAGCGGCGGGTTGGACTGCTCATTGTTTTGAACAAATGAAAGAGAGGATCTTGAGACCGGATGCGATCTATACGGGAGAGGACGGAAAGGTTTGGAATTGAAGAGGATATTCATCGGGAGAGATATTATCTTCTCTCCCGATTCGATAGATTACTTTTTCGAGGTTTTCTTTTTGGCTTCGACCAAATCCGTTTGAACAACGGAAAGAGGATCGATCATTGTTCCTAAAACCCTAAGTCCCAAATGTAAATGAGGTCCGGTCGACATACCGGTGGACCCGATCTTTCCGATCAAATCTCCCTTCTTCACTTTATCGCCTTGCTTTACTAAAATTTCAGATTGGTGCATGTATAAGGAATAAACTTCCAAACCATGATCTATCACTGTGAAGTTGCCTTCGTAATACATAGATCTTGCTAAGATCACGGTGCCGTCATTGATCGCATAGATTGGATCTCCAACACCGCCTTTGAAGTCGGAACCACCATGAGGACGACCCTTCTCTTTATTGTAGATCCTACGTTTGTAAAATGGGCTATTTAAGATCGGATTGTGAACCGGATATTCGAAATCCGTTGCAATTTGAAGATCCGACTTAGATTGAAATGCTTTTGCTTTTGCATCGGAACATTCTTTGATGAATGTTTTAGTTTCTTCTGAAAGTTCGTCAGTCGTATACTGCTTATCCATCGTAAGATGAGATACTTTAGAAGTGGCAAAGTAAGTTTTCTGGATTGGGATCTCGTATTTTTTGGAATCGTTTTTAGTAAAAAGATGTTTTTCAGTTAATTCCAAAACTCCATATGTTTTTGAAAATTCTGGAGAGATAGGAAGAAAGGTGAGGATATAACCTTCTCTTTGAGTGAATGGAAGTTCTTGCCCCTCCCAACTGATCGTAAAATTTCCGAGTTTATCTAGGATTTTAGGCAAAGGTTTTATTTTTAAAAATAGAAGTTCCCCTTGCGCGAACTTTCTTCCTCCAAGAGAGAATGAGAACAGTTCTTCTTGTTTTTCTACAATCTCTCCTTTAAGTCTTTTAGATGTTTTTTGTTCAGAGATAACCGTCTTAGGTTTTTTCTCTTCTTTCTTCTTTTCCGGTTTAGAATTTAAAGCAACTTGGTTCAGCTTAGGAAGAACTGAACCCTTTTTGGGCGCCTCATTCTTTTTCTTCTGGTTGGTCTCTTTTGCAAAATGTAAAGAGCTAGAAAGAAGAACTAGAGATATAAATAGAAAGATGTTTTTAGAAATATTACGCATTGGAAAAAAGGGCCCGAGACACGGACATTCTCATAATCGGATAAGACGTATATTGGTACAGAAATATTTTTCCAGATTTGGAAAGAATCTATTCTTCCGATAAAAAGGATGCCAGTTCCGGATTCAATATCTCAGGGATTTCATGGTGGATCCAGTGAGTACCCTTAGAAAAGAAACGTACGGAACCTTCTGAAAATAATTCCAAGGTTTCTTCTGCCATTTCTTTAGCCAAAAACCTGTCTTTTTCTCCCCAGAAAATCCGAGTAGGAACTTTGATCTTTCTAGTTCGTATTAATTTAGGAGGATTTTTAACTGCAGCACGATACCAATGAAGCATTGATTTCACACATCCGGGAATTGCCCATGCATCTTTATAAAGTGAGATCTCTTCCGGAGAGAATGCACCTTTCATAGAAGTTTTTGTTAAGGATCTCTCTAATTTTCTGAAATTCAATCTAGAGAGTAAGAACTCAGGTAACCATGGAATCCTGAAGAAAAGTATATACATACTCTTCTTCCTTTGAGCCTTATCAGAAAGAATTTTTCTCTTCATGATCGTAGGATGGGGAACATTCAAGATACAAGCTTTTCTAAATCGTTCCGGAAACTTGGAAAGAGTCCAATACGCTACTGCTCCTCCCCAATCATGAGCAATAATATCAGTTTTAGAAATTCCATACGCATCTAAAATGGAAACAATATCTTCGGATAAAATATCCAGTCCGTAATCTGAAATAGATTTAGGTTTGGAACTTCTTGCATAACCTCTTTGGTCAGGAGCGATCACTAAAAATCCAAGCTTCGCAAAATAACCGATCTGATTTTTCCAAGCATAAGAAAATTCAGGAAATCCATGTAATAATAATAATGGTTTTCCATTTTTAGGACCGGACTCGAGTAAGAAAAATTTTTGTCCGTTCGCGTCTATGTATTTGGAACGAACCTCAGGAAAGTCGGAAGGGAAAGGCAAATGTTTGATGTTCTCTTCAAGTATTACTGACATGATAGGGTTTCCCATTTTAACCCTTATATTAGTTTCAGCAAGAAAGATTAAAGAAATTCTTTTCGAGGTAAACGATCGTTTATTCTCTAAAATAGAGAAATTTAAATTTTTAGAATATTATACAGGGACCTATTTGAAGAAGGAAAATGTCAAAGATACTCTTCCAATTTTCTATAAACTTCTTCGGGCCAATCTGTCAGACTCAGGGTAGAAAGAGATGCGAATCCGTGTAAAAAGTCTGCCGAACATCTTTTTTCTTCTCCACAAATCGCTTCTACATTGATGAGAATATTTTGGCGTCTTAACCGTTTTACTTTTACTTTAAATTCTAAAATCTCTCCTAAAACCGAAGGTTTATAGAATCTTGCCACAATCTTCATCGCAGGAATACCTTGTCTATTCTCACTTACCATACGGGAGAATTCGAATCCAATCCCTTCTCTGAACCAATCTTCAATTGACTCCACGAATAAATTGAAATATTGAGGAGTGAATACGACCCCACCCGGGTCGCAGTGCTGCATTCTTATTATCTTTCGGACTACGTAAGCTTTGTTTGTCATATATTCCCTGAAATATAGCACAAACAAGTTAGGCCTAACTTTGGATAATTTCTACAATTTTTTCAGAAAGAGATCATCGCCTTTTAGAGCATTTAAATCTACGGGACCTTCTATCCCTTCTAATCTAGCTCTACTATGATATTGCCAGATGATCCAATTTCTTTTGAAAGAAGAAGATGGATGTCCGAATATATCCCGAATCCAAACAGGATATTCCAAAAAGTCATTTTTCAAGTATAGATCTATAAATTCGTAAGTAAGATATAGTATGGGTTTTTTTCCATAATGATTTTCTAATTCAATAAGGAAGTCATGGATCTCTTTTTTTACATCTTGTAATGGGGGTCTCTCTTTACAGTTTCCGACAAACTCCAAGTCTGCAACGGGAGGCAAAGACTCGGGATCTTTAGGGACTAATGAGATGAAATTAGCGGCTTGTTCTTTTCCGGAACGGCATAAAGTGAAAAAATGATAAGCTCCGACTCTGATCCCTAACTGATTTGCCTGTTCCCAATTTCGTAAGAAGGCTTTATCTTTCCAATCTCCACCTTCGGTAGCCTTAATATAAACAAAGCTGATTTTGTTTTCTGAGACCTTCTTCCAATCTATATTTCCTTGGTGGTTAGAAACATCAATTCCTCGGATCGGATATTTTGATTCGGATGGATATACAAACCATATAATTCCTTTGTCAAAAGCAAAGTACAGGACAAAGAGAAGAAGGAGTAGTGGTAATAGTAGAGCTAAAAGTTTATAGGGAAGTTTCATTCGGACTTTTCGAATAAGAAATCTGTATTAACATGAAACTAGGTCATTCTTTTTCTAATTTCTCCTAAAGTATCATTGAAATATTATGTCTCTTTATTGAGTTTTTCAATCTCGGCAAATCGCCTTCTTCTCTTTAGAAAATTCTTATTACTTCTAGTTCTTCGCTTCTAAGCCTCTGAATTTCCAAAAAAACCCCTCATAAAATTCCGGATTCCGCCGAAACAAAGAACAGGGACCGGACAATGATATTAAATAAAGAGGAATGGTTGGATCGGGTGTCTTCTCTTTTCGAGGAAGAAATCCGACTGTACTCCGAAATCCTGGAGTTAGAGAAAGAAAAGACTGAATCGATCACGAAAGCGGACGGAAGATCTTTGGAAACGATTTCTAAAAAGACCTACGAGTTGATTGTTCATGCGAGCGAATTGGAAAGAGTTCGTATGTCCGCTATCCATGATGTTTATACATCAGGTAATTTAGGAATTCCTAAAGAAGGCGAACTTACTCTTACTGATTTTTTAAATAAGATAGACCGTGAATCCGAGCACAAGTTGAAACAACTCGGAACAAGATTAAAGGATACGGTTCATAGGCTGAAGGACAAGATCAAAGCCAATGATAAATTGATCCGAACCAGACAGGAATTTTTGAAGGCCACCATCGACGCGATGCGGACTAACGCGAATAGCGGAGAAGTCGCCGTTTACGAGGACGAAAATCCAAGCGCAGTCAGGAACAAGAAGAAACGTTCTTCGGTGCTAGTAAACGCTTCGGCGTAAGATTGGATAGGAGGGAAGAAGTATGGGATCCACATTCTCCGGATTAGAAATTGGTAAAAGAGGCCTTGCGGCTCATCAGCAAGCCTTACAAACTACCGGCCATAATATCTCGAACGCGGATAATAAACATTATTCACGTCAAAGAGTTGTTTTACAAGCTACGGATCCTCTGTACGAACCTTCTTTGAATCGTGCTCATGTTCCAGGTCAGATCGGTCAAGGCGTTGAGATCGCTTCCATCGAACGTGTTAGAGATAATTTTATTGATGATAGAATTATCGAAACTTCTGGTGTGAAAGATTATTGGGCAGCCAAGAACGAATATCTCTACCAAGCAGAGAATATTTTTAACGAGCCTAACGGTACTACTCTTAGGACTCTAATGGATAAATTCTGGTCTTCTTGGGAAGAACTCGCAAATTATCCTGAAGATAACGCACATCGTTCCGTGGTTCTGGAGAAAGCACAAGGGCTCGGAAGCAGGATTGAAGATGTGTATCGCAAACTTTCTCAATTGAGAGACCAATCAAATCGTGAGATCGAAGCTCATGCACTTCATCTGAATACGATCGGAGAAAATATCCGGACATTAAACGAAAGGATCGCTAAATCGGAAGCATTGGGCGATAGACCGAATGATCTTTATGACAAAAGAGATGCTCTTCTCCAAGAACTTTCTGGCTTAACCGATATCACAATTGGTAGAAGTGATGAAGACGAGTTGATGGTATTTATTGGCCAGCAGATCCTTGTCCAGGGTGGAAAGCTCAATAAAGTCGATATATTAGGAAATCCTTCTAAAGATGGTCTATTAGATCTTTATTGGAAAGTTACTGGAGATCCGGTCCTTCTCCGCAAAGGAAGACTACAAGGTTTGATCGAAGTAAGAGACAGGATTTTGGGCGAGAAGATCGACCAAGTGGATGCTCTTGCGATCAACGTTATGGATGTGATCAACGAGATCCATAAAGACGGTTTTGGTTTGAATGGAAATACGAATCAAAACTTCTTCGATATTCGTTCATTAGCTTTGAATACTTTCGGCGAATATGATTCAGACGGAGATGGCCAGAATGATATCTCTGCGATCTTTAGAGTAACGGGTAAGAATACCTTGGATCCGGATCGTCCGATTGGGATCAGCGGAACCATGACATTCTTAAAGCCTGACGAAAAAGAAACTCAGGTTTTAATTCCTTATTCTGCAAATGATACTTTGAACGGTATTATCAAACGTATCAATGCTTCTAAGGTTGGTGTTGTGGCTTACATGAACCACGATAACCAATTGGCTTTTAAAGCGACTGTAGCGGAAGATACTCCTAAGAAAAACTTCATTCTTAGACATATTGAAGATTCCGGAGAGTTATTAGTCGGTTTGACCGGAATGCTGATGGCTTCCGGACCTTCCGGAGCTTATGATTACAAACGTTTGGGTGAGATTACCAAACTTCAATCTAAGCCGGAAGACATTACTTTAACTCCACATTTTCATCCTTCTTCTCATTTTAAAGTAAATGAACACATTGCGAATAACGTAGCAAATATCGCAGCAGCAAGAGGAAAGGATGTTGGTGGAACAGGAGATTATAATTCTCCTGGAGGTCATAAGGACGGTAGGAATGCTCTTTTAGTAGCTTCTTCCCTTAGAAATAATCCTGTGATGGTGGATTATTCCAAAACCACGGATGATTTTTACAATAGTCTGATCTCTAAACTTGCAACAGAAGCAAGAGAATCAAAACAAGAATTTGGGATCCAATCAGATCTTATGACCGAGCTCGAGAATATGAGACAGTCGGTGATGGGTGTAAGTTTGGATGAGGAAATGGCCAATATGGTCCAGTTCCAGCACTCGTACAATGCGTCTGCGAAGATGATCAATACTATGAATGAAATTCTAGATACGATCATCAATCGTTTGGGCGCGTAATTCCGCCGGAATAGCAAGGAGGCGAAGCCATGATGCGGATCACTAACATGATGCAAAATAACAGTCTGGTGAGGACTTTGAATCGTCACCAGCTGTCGTTAGACGAAACCCAAAACCAATTGGGAACAGGACAAAGAATTAGGACTCCTTCCGATGATCCTGGAAGGGCGACCAACCAAATGTTCTTCCGATCTAGGATGAATGAGTTGGATACTTTCCA
Source organism: Leptospira andrefontaineae (assembly GCF_004770105.1). NCBI lineage: Bacteria > Pseudomonadati > Spirochaetota > Leptospiria > Leptospirales > Leptospiraceae > Leptospira > Leptospira andrefontaineae. Next base: position 551,671 of record NZ_RQEY01000019.1, read on the forward strand.
AGCAAATATCGACGATGGCTTCGGAAGATTACAACAGATCGACGGAGAGCTGGACAGGATTGGAAACTTATTCCAAAGAGCGAGAGTTCTTGCAGTCCAAGCTTCCAACGGTATCTATCAAGGTGACAAAGGTTTCGAATTAGAAGTTGCTGTCGGTAAAGAGATAGATGAATTACTCAGAGCGTTAGTCGATATTGCGAACACAAGAGATGCCACGGGAAGACCTCTTTTTGGTGGGCATGTGATCGAAAGACCTCCTTTTGAACCGATCGAATCCAAGATCAAAGGACTCCAAGGATTGGAATTAAAAAACCAATATATCGGGGTAGAATATCGCGGAGATATCGGAGAACAGATCAGAGAGATCGAAAAGGGAGAATATATCCCAGTTACAATTCCCGGAAACAAAGTGTTCTGGGGAACGAATATGAGTGTTACCAGTCGTGTGGATAACTCAGGTTACGTTGCAGTTTCCGATCAAAAATTCAAGATAGATGGAGTCGAGATCCAAGTTTCCGCAGGTGATACAATTGATGATATCATAGACAAGATCAATAACTCTCCGATTGAAGCTAAAGCGAATAAGCTTGCTCAGGATAATATCAGTCTTAGTTCCACTGCACCTCACCAGATCTGGTTAGAAGACGTGGATGGAGGAACTGTCCTGAGAGATATCGGATTGATCGATGCAGGAAATTCAGAACCTCCTAATAATTATAGTAAGTCCGCGACTGTTACTGGCCTTTCCGTATTCGATGTACTCATCCAATTCAGGAACGATTTAATCCAGAAAGACCAAGAAAGAATTTCAGGTCGTGATATCCAAGACTTAGATCTTGCATTGGAGAATATTCTTCGTTATAGATCTATTGTAGGAGCAAGGATGAATCGTATGGAGGAACATTCTCAAAGAGTTTCCTTTGATAAATCCTATATGACCGAGTTACTTGCTAAAAATGAAGGAATTGATTTCCCGGAAACTATCATGAACTTGAAGTGGCTGGAAACGATTCATCAATATGCGCTTAACGTAGGATCCAAGGTAATCAAACCTACCTTGATGGACTTTCTAAGATAAGAGCGTGATTCCCCGAAATTCAATCGGGGAATTCTTCTTGTAGTGATTTGAAAAAAGTATAAACTTAGAGCTTAGCTCTGAAAAACAGGTCGGTCGATGTTAGAGATCCACAGCAAACCTTTCGGAAAAATAAAAGTTTCGGAGCGACAACTTATCAAATTTCCGGAAGGACTTCTAGGTTTCGGGGGATATAAAAGTTTTGCCCTAATCGAAGAAGATGAAGAGTCAGTATTTAAATGGCTGCAGTCCATTGACGAAGTGGACCTTGCTTTTGTAGTAATTCCACCTTCTTTATTCAAAAAAGAATATAAACCGATTCTGAGCCAAGAAGAACTTTCTCAAATCGGGTTGCAGGATGTTTCGGAAGCTTTGACCTTAGTCATAGTGACGATTCCGAACGACGATCCGGCATCTATGACCGCAAATCTACAGGGCCCTATTTTGATTAATAAGACGGATCTAACCGGTCGCCAATTCGTATCACGTAACGAGATCCATTCAGTTCGTGAAAGAATTTTAGAAAGCGCCACTGTGGAGATGTCCTAAGTGCTCGTACTAGCTAGGCGTACTAATGAATCCATTATTATAGGTGACGATATAGAGATCGTTATCGTGGATATCAAAGGGGATCAGGTAAAGATCGGAGTTAAAGCTCCTAAAGAAGTTTCCGTTCATAGAGCGGAAGTGTATCGTGAGATCCAGGCTGAGAATAAGAAGGCCGCCGGTGCGAAAATTAAGCCGGAGGAATTGGGAAAAATTGGCAGCATGCTTAAAAAAACCGATTCGGGCAAAAAAGAAAAACCTTAAACTTCTAAGTTTCTTTCTTACCCTTCTATTTACGATCTACTGTTTGTCTTCCCAAAGAAAGGGAATGGCTTCCTCTTCGGATTCAATCGTATTATATTATCTTAAAAAGAGTTCAGAGACTCCACTCTTCTTGCAGGCGGAGACTTGGTTACCGATTGCTTCAGGAGTTTTGACTGGAGCTGGGCCGGACCAATTGGATAAGACAGAGTTTATTTCCAGATGGGAAAAACTTTTTAAGTTCACTGGGGTTTCCGAAACAGGAGTTTTCAATTCAGAACCGGTTCGCTTGTTCACGGAAGAAGAATCTTTTCGCCTCGGAGAATTATTATATAAAGCGGAAATCGAGATCCCAGATGGACTTCCACAAGCTTATCAAGTAATTATTAAAAGAGAAGATCCGATCCGCCCAGGACTCAGGATCAGAAGAACCATTTTTTATATCAGAAATACCCCCGAAGGAATTGTATTAGAATTTTCTGAAATAGGGCAGGTGCTTGATTTTCAGACCACTTATTCTTTTAGGGACTGGACCTTAGTTCCTATATCAAAGCCGGAACCTTCTTCCCGTAACTCCATTTATCTTCCGGAGATCCGTCCGGAAGGTTTAGAATATCTTAACGCTGTTACAGACGGAGAAGATATAAGAAATCGTATCCTTGTGAAAAACGTTTTTTGGACAGCAAATCCTTCTAAGAAAAATGTCGGAACTCCTACCAAAAAAATCCCTAAAACGATAGAGGATCGCCTAAGGACTTTGCAGGAACTTTTAGATAAGGGATTAATATCGAAACAGGAATATGAAAAGAAAAAGGCAGAAATTCTAAAAGAATTGTAATAGATAAAACCCGGAAACTTTTCAGCATCCAGGTTTTGTTGAGAAGAATATTATAAGAGTCTGTCCCAAAAGGTCCAGGCTCTTGAAGCCTGCGTTGCGGACTATAGTCACTTCGCTCCTGAAGCCCGCATTGTGGACTAGAGATTCTTAACTAATCCTACGGTTCCTCCGTAGTTTCCGAATTGCTCGTTATCTGTAGTGGAGCTTAAATTAGGCACTGTGCCTGCTTCCACAACTTGGCCCCCGGAAATGGAAGGTCCTTTTACTTCTCCTACACTGAAATAGGTGAGCTGGTAGAATCCACCGAATCGAATACCGAATGTTTCGAAAGGTTTAAGTACGAATCCTGTTTCGAAAGTCATAGTAAATCCGGAAGCTCCCGCAAAGAATCCATCCTTGGACTTGAATGCGTTGAAGTCTAAACCGTTATACGCTCCTGCAGTGGCTCCTGTATCTACACCGATCTGAGCGGAACTTAAAGATAAGGTTCCCCAGAAAAAGCTTGTATCGCCTCGGAAGTACCAGTTCATCCAACTCCACATTGGAACTGCAACACCGTAATCCAAGGAAAGTGTAGTGATATTATATCTAAGATCTCCAAATCCGATCGCATAACCTGACATTCCATCCGAAGTTCCTGCGCTAAAACCTGGGAGCTTGAGTCCGAAATTGGAATAATCTCCACTTGTTTTACCTTGCCCATAACCGATTGAAAATTCGTAACTTATGTTATTAGAAGTATTTAAGTTCAAAGGTCCCCAACCGTACTTAACTTTCCACTCATTGGTGGTTGTAGTAATTTTATCGGTGGTATATCTATTAGAAGTACTTGTAGTAGTGGTTTCTGTTATAGATTTTTCTCCCAAGGAAGCTACGATACCTATGAATGTGTTATCAGACAACTGGTGAGAATATCTGATCTTAGGAAATCCACCGCTCGGAGTTGTCTTACTATCTTCCTTGAAGAATTCAGGCGTTCCACCTAGTGCACTTCCGGCAATCCTAACACTATTTAAGATTCCGTTAATAGACTGAGGTCCGCCTTGGTTCAGGCTTCCTGCAACTCCATCTAATTCCAAAATATGTAATAAACCATTTCCATATGAACTACTATTACTTGAGGAAGAGTAAGAAGAACTGCTACCTCCGATCGGAGCTTGGTCTTGAGGTGGTTGCTGTTGGTTATTATTCGTAGGTTGATTTTTAGGAGGCTTTTGATTATTCGGATTTCCTGTTTGTCCGTATAAGGAAAAGCAAACTAGATAAGTTGCCAATATAGCTAGAATCTTTTTTTTCATGAGGTGCCAGAGTAATAATTTTTTTCCCAAAACACCAATTATTACAGAAGAGAGCAAGGAAAAAAACAAAAGACCGGAGCGGCCCCCGAAAGGGCCGCTCACGTAGTGAGAATAGTGAAGAGAATTGGATATATGTTAACTACTTACCGGGTTATTGGTACTTAGGTAACAATCCATAAATACCATACCCATATAACCGATTGAAAAGACAGATTTTTTTCACTTATTTGCTGATTTTTTAATAAGAAACCTTCAATAAGATCTTCGCTTCGCGAAATAAATTTCCAGCTTCGATCGGAGTCGCAGATTTTGCGCTCATAGTTTGAAAACCATCCATGACAGGAAGTGGTTCGGAAATTTCTTGGAAGTCGGCTCTTATCTCTACAAAATCCTTAAATTTCAAGCCGAGTGCTGAAAGAATTATATCAGCTTTTTTGCGAGCATCCTTTGCAGCTAACTGTAATGCTTCTTGAGAAGCCTTCTCTAAATTTGCATCCGTTGCTTGTAATCGGATCCCTATGATTTGATTTGCTCCATTTTGTATGGACTCATCAATTAGTTTGCCTGCGGATTCTACTTTAGATCTTATTAAAACTGTATTGGACGCTACATAACCTTTGATCTGTCTCGCTCCAGATTTAGGATATTCGTATATAGTTTGAAGACGGACCACTTCTGTTTGTAACGAAAGTAAGGACTGCTTTTTGAGATATTTTACGAGAGAATCGGTCTTCGCTGAAGTTTTTTCATGAGCTTCTTCTGCTGTTTTGGATTCTGTCTCTACTCCGATACGTATCTCTATAAGTTCTGCAGGAACTGCAACTTTAGAGAATCCGCTAACGATCAGAACTTTTTCCTGTTCTGCAAATGCGGAACCTATACTAGCGAATAATAATATGCACCCGAATAATATTTTTTTCATAAAAACTCCGAAGGTAAGACCTTTTTCCATTCGGGAAAATTCCCGAACGGTAAGGATTTTTAGATTTTATTCGAAGTTATAAAAATTGAAACTTGTAAGAAGAAACGATCAGTACTTTACGAATTCTTTATCGAGTTCGTCTTCGTAGCGGCTGACACGTTTTTTTAAGTTTTTCTTTCCTACATAATATTGGCCTTCTTCTTCTCGTTTGGCCTTCTCTGTAAATTTTTCAGAACGATGGGAAAGATAAGGATGTGTCATAAAATATTCTTGGATGGGTGAAGCGGCATTTTCCTTCCCACCGCTAGCTTCTTGTAGTTTTAGGAACGTTCTTCCCATTGCGAACGGGTCGTAATATTCTCTGAGCAATAGATCGTAACCGTAAGAATCTGCTTCATCTTCTTGGTTTTTTCCGAAAGAAGGTTTTAGAAGTATTGCTGCAGTTAGATCTGCCAATTCACCTAGGGTAGAGGCACCGATCTTTCTCGCCAATAATTCCCCTCTTACCATATCCATGCAGTGAGAAAGTTCAACATGGCCAATTTCATGTCCGATAACTGCAACCAATTCTGCTTCAGAGCTTACCATAGAGAGAAGTCCCTTGGTTACGAATAAGATCCCTCCGGGCATTGCGTAAGCATTCGGAATGGAAGAATCCATTATAAAAATTCTATATTCGAATCTTTTATTTTTCCCGACCGTAAGGTTGGATACCAAACTTCTTAAATAGATCAGATCAGGATCTTTTTCGTCTGCATAGGATTCATAACGTAAAGCCACTGAATCTCCCAGTTTTTTCTCATCTAAATCGCTAATAGGCATAAGTTTAGTAAGAGAACGATCGAATGTCTTGATCGGTTTTCCAAGCAATTGGAATGCGGGAGAAAGAGTAGCAGGCATTTCTACATTTGCCTTACTCTTTACCGCCAAAAATGAAATGGCTACTCCGGAAGCTAAAAGTATAACAAAGAATAATAATCGATTACGGAGCATCTGCTTTCTCCTTATTTCCAAATTTGCCGTAAAGGGTGTTCATTAGGATAAGTATTCCCCCCACTCCCAAGAATACTAAAGCGCGAGTGATTGTGGACGACTGGGAAAGATCCCAGAAGATCAATCTTAATAGACATACGATCATTGCAACCAGGGACACATAACGGAAATGTTCCTTTTTCAAAATGAGTCCCATTAAGAAAACGATAAACACTTCTACCATCCACAATAAAGTTAACAGAGAAGAATCAAAACTCCAGAATAGGAAGAATGCTCCCGCTGCGAATAAAGGATAAAATATGATATAATCGGATCTTCGGTCTAGTCTTTCAGAAAGGTTTCGGACCCTGCCTGGATAACCTTCTACTTCTATTCCTTGGAATGTAGGAAGAAGTTGGATCCTTACTAAATAAGCGATCTGTAATACGATCCCGATTAGTCCACCCAACCATTCTTGGTTTGCCCAATATTCGGAAGGAGTCAAAGACGAGCTGGAAATAAATGCCACATGGATACAGGAATACCAATAAAAGCAGAGAGAATAAAATCTGAATCTGGAGATTTCCCAAGAAGTTTTTAAACTGATCTGATTTAAGAAGAATGCCCAAACGATCCAGGCAACCGGTAACCATGTATTCGGGATTTCTAATGCGATAATCGCGGTGATGAATATAGCGGTTAATTCCCAAAATAATGGCAGAAGAGAACTCCAATAATTTGGAGTTTCTTTTTTAGGATTCGGACTTTTTGCCCAATATAAAAATACTCCGATAGCTAATGCTTGGATCAAGAATCTGATCTTGAAAATTCCTACATAAAGTTCAGATTGCAGATGAACCAGAATATGAGCTCCTAAAAATAATCCCACAAACGTAAGTGCAAAAAATTGCCAGACTGGTCCTGCAGAATTGATGGAGGACTTCCAGGTATTTTCCCAAATCTTCTCTCTTTCGGAAAAAAAGTTTTTGGTTTCTAGGTATACCAATGAAAGAAGAAGCCAAAGTATTCCAGGTAAGAAAGGAGAAAGGCTTTGAGTAGTCCAATATGCTAAGAATACAATATGTAAAGAAAGAAGGATCGCTCCCGGTGAAGAAAAATATCTGATCTTGTCTGCGCCCATCTTTACTTTAGAAAGAGGGATCATCAAGAAGCAGAATAGGATTGTAGGAAGATCTCTTAATAGTACTTCCCATCTTTCCAAAGAATAAATTCTATAGATCACTTCAAAATGTAATGCAGCTACAAAGAAGAAGAGCCCGACTCCTAGGCCGTTCCAATTCCTGTTTTGTCGGATCATCAATAATAGAATTCCGAATGCAGGAAGATACAATTCAGAATGTTTCCAATCGAATAATTGGAAACAAATAACGGATGCTAAAAGTCCTGAAAAAATTCCAGCAGGTGAAATTCTATCATCACCCCCTATTCCATAAACGTCATCGCTTGCTGTAGAACTTTCTTTATTGCGGATCTCGTCATAGAATTGGATCAAGAAAGTGAGAATGACCATCACAAGAGTAGTGATAACGATTGGCCAAGTTCCAAGATTTATTCCGCCAGAATATTTTATGATTAGAAGAAGAATGTACCAAGCCCAAGAAATATGAAGAAGAACGGCTCCTATGTTCTTGAGTAGATTTTCTTTTTCTTCTGCACTGACAACAAAGAAGATGGAGAATAGAAGTGAAACATAAACGTTGATCAGGAATAGATCCACTTCCCATCGAGTGAGTAATATGATCCCGATAGAAGCAAGGGCCAGAGAAACTAAAGTATCAGTGAGATAAAGCCAGCGAATGTTCAATTTTTCTCGAGCAGTTCTTGCCCAGAAAAATAATCCTATAGAAACAGAGATCAATACGGGAGGATTCCATTTAGATCCAGTGGAATAAACAGATAATCCTAATCCGATCCCGGCCCAAATGATAAGGTGAGTGATAAAAGGAAGTCGTTGTATACTTGCTGAAGAATATACTTTTCTATAATGAGCTAAGATGGATGGAATTCCGACAGCGAGAGTTCCTAAGATCCCCCAGGTTCTGGAAAGAGGCGAATTTAATACATGTAATTGTTCTGAAAAATGTCCTTTATAAAGAAAGTTTAAAATTAAAAAGGAAATTGCAGTTTGTATTAAATGAAATTCCCATTTAGTTCTATAAGATAAAACCACACTAAAGGTGGAAACTCCAACCGCTAAGAAGAAGATCAAAGTGCTTAGTGGAAGGATCGCTAAAGAGATTAAACTTAATACTATATGAAGACTTGCAAACTTTTGTTGAGAAGTTTGCCAAGCAAGTCCTAGGTTTATTGAAATCCCAGCGATGATTAAGATAAGAGCGTAAAATTCAGACTCTATCCATTTCATTCCTGGAACAGAAACCGCGGCAATACAAGAGAATAAGATAACTGCACCTGAACCGCTTCTGATCCAATAACCGATCTGCTCCCAGAATTCTTTTTTAACTAGAAGGATAGAAATAATGAATAAACCGATACCGATCCCTAATACCATTAAGAATCTGAAGAAAGGAGACATGTTCAGGGCCGCATAAATTCCTAAGAACCCAACACCCATTACGAGTATGATTGTTCCTAGGATCCCGGTCCAATTTTTCGCTATTTGCTTCTCGAATTTTTCCCAAGCTTCAGATTTTTTAGCAATAGGTTGAGGCTCTTGCTTTATAATAGTTGGAGGTATTTCTGCAGGCTTCGGGACTTTTGCAACAGGCTTGGAAGAAGGGAGTTCTTTCTTAGCTTCAGGGATTGTTTCTTTTACTAAGATTGGTTTTTCTTCTTTGATAGGCGACTTTTTCTTTTCTGCCTGAATTTCTAGAAGGGTAGAAGGTCCCTTCTCCTTTAATTGGTTCTCCAGATCTTGGACCCTTTCCAGTAATCCGTTGATCTTGGATAATAAAACGAAGGGAATGATAAGGTAGAATACGCCTGCAAAGAATGCTAATAAACCGATGAGAAATTCCATAGTATGTAGGCCTTTTCGAGTAACGTGTCCTTAAGGATTGCAACTTTCTTGAATTTTGGAAAAAAAATGAAAGTTTTAGAAAAGTAGTTTCTAGCGTTATTTAGTCCATTAGTATTTGAGGGTTTATTCCCTCGGTGATAAAAGTTTGGAATCATCCCTTTCACAGCTCAGTATCCTCAGGCAGTTTTTCGAAAGGATCGGGGATGGTGTACTTGTATTTTCTTCTTCCGGAAGTCTGATCGAAGCGAATCCGGCAGCATTGCAGATCTTGGGCTATTCTTCCAAAGAATTGAAAGAGATAGATTTTAATCTGATCTCTGATATTCGAAACGGGATTTTTGAAAGTCTTAAAAAAGAAGAAAAAACCAATTGGTACTTAGGCTATTTTTTACTTAAGACTAAAGAGATCAGGACATTTTATTGCCAAGGTTTTAAGATCCAAGGTGAAACAGATTCAGAAACCACTACTTGGATCCATATCCGTTCTCCCAAACAACAAAGTGAACTTTCTAAAGAAGATATAACTCATCCGGAAATAGGATGGCGGGCTCTCGAAAAATTTTTCGATATGAACCCTTTGCCTATGGCGATCACCGAGATCGAAACTGGAAAATATCTAAAAGTAAACAGACAGTTTTGTATCCAGGTAAAATATTCTGAGAATGAGATTGTTGGTAAAAGTGCATTAGAACTTGGCTTTTGGAGCTCTGCTGAAACGAGAGCGGATATAGTAGAGGCTATCAAAAAAGAAGGTTTTGTCAGAGATATAGAATTACGTTTTACTAATAAATTGGGAGAAGAATTTTGGGGACTCTTCTCCGCTCACCCGATTGAATATGGAGGTTCTTTAAAACTTCTTACGATCACTGTTCCGATTACCGACAGGGTAAAAGAAGAAGTAGAAAAACAAAAACTTTTAGATGAACTAAAAGAGAACCAGGAAATTCTAAATCAGATCATTCGGCTAAATCCAACCGCGATCACTTTATCCAAAGCCGATGGAACGTATCTAGATGCAAATGATGTATTCTCAAGTTTGATCGGTAAAACGAACGAAGAGATTATAGGTAAGTCGCCAATTGATCTTGGAGTTTATTACGATCTAAGCGACAGAGAGATAATTCGAGGACTTCTAATCCAAAAAGGCGCAGTAGATAATCTAGAAGTGAAGATGGGCACCGCTGACGGAAAGATACGCTCTATTCTATTCTCCGCTAGAGTAATAGAAGCGGGTGGTGAAAAAAAGATCTTAGCGGTTGGTCACGATATCACTCATATCAAAGAGGCGCAATCCGATCTAGAAAATCTTGCTTCTGAACTTGAAAAGAGTAAGGAACTTTTCCAAAGATTATTTCAGCTAATTCCTTCTGCAGTGGTTCTTACCGATTTGGTTTCCAGAAAGATCATCGATGTAAATGAAAGATTCCTGGAAGTCATAAAACTCAAAAGATCTGAAGTGATCGGAAAACTCACCACCGACATTAAGGTCTGGGATTATGATCCTGATAGAAGAAGTGAAATTTATAACCAGTTAGACGAGAAAGGTGAGGTCAGTAATATTGAAACAGTTTTTCGAGCCGCCGATGGAACCGGGATCCCAGTTCTATATTCAGGAAGGATCGTCAAATTAAACGGAAGACCTCATGTCATTTCTCTTGCAACAGATATCAGAGAACGGTTGGAAGCGGAAGAACAAACCAGGAAATTGAACGCGGAAGTCCGACACAATAAGGAACTATTTGAGAAAATTTTCCAAATGAACCCGGCTGCGGTCTCTCTTTCCGATCTGGAAACCGGCACTTATAGAGAGATCAACCAAGAATATTGTGACCTAATTGGATACACTAGAGAAGAGATTATTGGGAAAACTTCCTTCGAGTTGGGGATCTGGAAAGGTCCCATGGATAGAGCAAAGATCCGCAAGGAGTTGGAAGAAGTAGGCTGGTCCAAAAATATAGAAGCAACCATCAATCGATCTGATAATACTGAAAGGCATGTAATTTCAGGAAACAGAGTGTTTAAGATCGGAGAAAAAATGATGCTTCTGGCACTTCTGATCGATGTAACCGATAAGAAAAAAGTGGAACAAGAAAGAGATCAGTATCTTCTCCAATTGGAGGAAAGTAAGGATCTTTTCGAAAAAGTTTTCGATCTGAACCCGGATACTATCTGTATTTCCGATCTAGAAACTGGCAAATATATCAATGTAAACTCAATGTTCTATGATCTGTTCGGGTTCACGAAAGAAGAAGCGATCGGAAAAGACTCCATAGATATGGGGATTTGGCCCGATCCTGCTGTCAAACAAAAGCTCATAACCCAAATGAAAGAAGAAGGTATATTACGAGATATTGATATACCTTTTGTGAAAAAAGACGGAACTCATATAGATTCCATTTTTTCGGGCCGTATCATGAACTTGCTGGGAAGGCCGGTAATCGTTGCGATCACAAAAGATAATACTGCGGGAAAAGCAGCGGCGAGGGAAAAGGAAGAAGAGAGTTTAAAAGTTTCAGAACAAGCAAGAGTTCTATTGAATATGGCGACTGATCCTGATTTTGCGTCGGGTAATATCTCTGCAGGTCTGAATAATATAGTCAAAATGTGCACAGAAACTTTGCGATGTGATCGTGCCTCTATATGGCTTTTTTCTGATAAGGAAAGAACTGTCTGGTCTTTGGTTTCAGGATGGGATCAAAAATTTCTGTCTTATTTAGATCCGGATTCTATGGATCTAAAAGAGTACCCCAAATATTTTGCATCGATGAAGACTGAAAGATTGGTGGATGCGTATGATGTAGTCAATGATCCAAGAACTTCTGAATTTGCAGAATCTTACAGTATTCCTCTTGGGATCCAATCCTTGTTGAACGCTCCTATTTTTTTAAGGGGTGGGATTTATGGGGCCATATGTTTGGAACATAGAGGTGCTCTTCGCAGATGGAAAGGTTTCGAGCAACAGTTCGTGGTCACAGTTGCGGAACAAGTCACTCAGTTATTATTAAATTCTGAAAGAAGAGAAGCTAAGGAAGAATTGGAAAATGCGGTTCGTATCCGAACTTCTGAATTAGCTTCCGCTTTGGATAATCTGAAAAAAACCCAGGACCAACTTATCCTTTCGGAAAAGATGGCCGCACTTGGACAGTTGGTTGCAGGTATCGCTCATGAGATCAATAACCCGTTGGGTGCGATCTCTGCTTTAAGCGGTGAATTAAGAGCTTATTTAGATTCTTCTCCGGAACGTTTGAAAAAGTTAGGCCCATTCTTTGCCGAAGCGGAACCAAGTTATATCAAACGATTATCGGAATTTATCCGTGCAGGAATTTCCAATAAAGAAATTCAGGTTTCAAGAGAAGAAAGAAGGAATGTTCTTAAAAAACTAAAAAACACTTTGAGCGAACTTGGTTTCGAAAATCCATACGATCTCGCCGATAGATTGATGGATGTAGGGTTATATAATTCTACAGAAGAATTTCCTGAAATATTTAAAGCAAAGACCAATCTTGCACTTTTGGATTTTGCGATCGAAGAGATCCAAACATATAAGAACGCGGCATCTATTCGGTTAGCCGTGGATAGAACTTCTAAAATTGTCTATGCTCTTAAAAGTTTTGCTCATATCGATTCTGGCGAAGGTAAGATCGAAACGGATCTCGCAGAAAATATAGAAACTGTACTTACCATTTATCATAACCAGATTAAAAACGGGGTAGAAGTAGAATTGGATTTCCAAGCAAGGCCGATAATTTTTGCTTACCCGGATGACTTGATCCAAGTTTGGACAAATTTAATTTATAATTCTTTGCAAGCCATGCAGTTTAAAGGAAAGATCAAAATTTCTATTTTAGATTCTGACTCTGATGTTTCTGTTTTGATTTCAGATAATGGCCCGGGAATTCCTGCGGATATTAAATCTAAAATTTTCGATCCTTTTTATACAACTAAAGCTCCAGGAGAAGGAAGCGGTCTGGGCCTAGACATTTCGAGAAGGATTGTTTTAAAACATGGGGGAAGAATAGAATTCAATTCCAAACCGGGAAAGACAGTATTTAAGGTAATTCTCCCCAAAACTTAAAGTTTAAGTTTTAAAGAATTCTACTTCTTTTTTCAAAGAGCTTGCTTGGTTCGCAAGTTTCTCCGCAAGAGAATCAATATCGTTCACGATCCCGTTCAAAAACTCAGTAGCTTCCGAGATACTTCCAATCGTTTTAGAAAATTCTAAAGAAGTTTGGGATTGTTCTTTCGTATGATTTCGGATCTCTTCTGCAGATCGGATCAGTTCAGAAAATGCATTCTTTACTTGAGCGCTTGCTACCAATTGAGATTCAGATAGGGAAGAAACCTGCAAAATTCTTTCAGAAGTATTTTGAGCAGTGTCTCCTATTCTTCTGAAAGCGACTTCGGTATTTCCTAAAACTTCTCTTCCAGAATTGGTTGCCTTAACTGCTTCTGCCAATGTTGTACGGATCCTTTTTGCATTCTCCTGAGTTTGCTCTCCCAGTTTAGAGATTTCTTGAGCGACCACGGCGAAACCTTTTCCTGCTTCTCCTGCACGAGCAGCTTCAATAGCTGCATTCAAGGAAAGAAGTCCGATTCTATCCGTAATCTCGTGGATCACATTCACACTCGCTTCCATTTTTGCAGTATTAGATTCTATCTCTGCCATTGCATCTCGAGTGGATTGTAGTGCGGATTCTCCGTTAGAAGTTTCTAATCTCATCCTCTCTGCGTCGTTTTTTGTATCCATAAGAGAAGTATGAACGTTACGAATTCTATCTTCTAGTTCGGCAAGTGATGCAGATGCTTGTTCTACGGTATCAGACTGGCTTTCAGCTCTGGAAGAAGTAGATTGAATGGACGCTGCGATTTCTTCTACACCTGAGCTCATTTGTTCTGTGGAAGCGGCTTGCTCTTGCATTTTTATAGAAAGATCTTTTGTTCTTTCTTCCAACACTTTGGAACTTTGAGAAAGTTTTTCCGATTCTTTGATCACAGTTTTAACAACGATCCGAAGTCTTTTCACAAAATCGTTCAACATCTTGCTACTTCTTCCTAACTCATCTGTGGAAACCATAGGAAGTAGGATATCCAATTCGCCTTGGGACATTTCTACGAATGCATTCATCATATTTTTGGAATTCCTACGAATGCTAGAAGCCAATAGATAGGAAGAAATGGTGAGAGTGATCACCATAAAAAGTATGGTAAGAGAAAGTGCTAAGGTGACATCTCCCAGTTTTAACCAACCGGATGTCTCTTCTACTAAAAGGTAACCGAAGATCACAACAGGTAGCAGTGCTATAGATGCTATCGTAGAAATGATCCGAACGAAGATTGAAACTTTACGAATATCTTTTTCTTCTAAGGGAAGTCCATTCAATTTGTCCGATTCCAAAACTTCAGAGAGTACTGATTCTGTTAAGAAGAAATGAGAAATTCCTAAAGTTGGATAAATGATCAAAGGTAAGAGTAAAAACGGAGCCGACTCGAAAAATTCTGGAATAAAGAAAAAATGCATAATTTTCCATGCTGTAGGAATTCCGTAACTCCACTGCACGATATAAAATCCTGTGTTCAGAAGCGGAAAGTCCAAAAGTTTTTTCTTTACTTCTACCTTTCCTTTTGTGTTCAATTTTTCCCAATTATTAGGTTCCAGATTGGATAGGAGTTTTCCCAAATATAAAAAACGAAGTGTAGGGAAAAAATAAGAGGTGGTCAATGAGACTGTGGAAGCCCCGATAAGTGCGATCGCCTTATTGAAGTCATACGCCCCTGCTGCAATAATAAATAGAACGGCTAAAGGGACGGCAAGAACGGAAGTTAATAGTTCCAGGCCTAAGGTCAGTCTCCATCTAAGTTTTCTAGATTCTCCCCTCGTCATTTCAGTTCTTTCCCTTTTTTTTGATTTGAAAGAAGCCAGAGGCTTCAAGATATTTCATGACAATGAGACGCAGATTGCTTTTATCATCCACCTCTTTGTTGTTTTTACTGTTTGGATTCTTTTACATCGATTTTGCAATTTATGGAAAAAGTCAGTCAACCGACACATCTTCGCCTTCTAGTATCCAATCGGGGCCGATGTTAGGTTACTCGACTCATAAAGAAGTGAAAATCTGGGTGCAGACTAAGAATCCTTCTAAAGTTTATGCGAAATATTTTATTTCCGAAAATCCGAAACAAAGTTACATAACTCGTGAAGTAAATACTGAACATCATAAGGGCAATGTTGCTCATCTGATCGCTGACGTATTGGAACCTGGAAAAACATATGAGTATATAATTTATATAAACGGAAAACAACAAGAACCGAAGTCAGAGCAAAAATTTAGATCACAACCTATTTGGATAGGAAAACAAAGTGGACCGCCTGATATCAAATTCGCTTTGGGAAGTTGTGCATTCGTAAACGATCCGAAATACGATACACAAGCGAAACCATACGGCGGAGAATATTTTATCTACAAATCCATCTCCTCTCAAAAACCGGACTTCATGCTTTGGATGGGGGATAATATTTATCTAAGGGAACCTGATTGGGAGTCTCGAACAGGATTCATCTATCGTTATACGGAACAAAGATCTTTGGCGGAACTCCAACCATTACTTGCAAACGTTCACCATTATGCAGTTTGGGATGATCATGATTGGGGACCGAACGATGGAGATGCGTCCTTTTGGATGGGGAATACAGCAGAAGAAATTTTCAAACTATTCTGGGCAAACCCTAACTATTCGAAAAAAGGAATATACGGCTCTTTCACTTGGGGAGATGCACAATTCTTTTTGATGGATGATCGTAGTTTTAGGACTGCGAACGATAATAAAACCGGACCTAGATCGTTCTTCGGGGAAGAACAACTGGATTGGTTAGTGAATGGCCTGGCATTCTCCAAAGCGACTTTTAAGTTTGTGGTGGTTGGCGGCCAAGTCTTAAATCCGTTGACCGTCTTTGAAAATTATTCTACATACGCGGAAGAAAGGGAAAAACTTCTTTCCAAAATCTCCAAATTGAAGATAAAAAACCTGGTATTTTTGACCGGGGACAGACATTTTACGGAATTATCATATATTCAGGAAGGATTCGAATATCCTGTATATGATTTTACAGTTTCACCTTTAACTTCTTCCACTCATGCACCTATTACCGAAAAAAATCCGTTAAGGATAGAAGGTACAATGGTGGATGATAAAAGAAATTTTGGAACCATTGAAATTACCGGACCTTTAAAACAAAGGAATTTGGTTTTTAGAGTCTTTGATTCTGCCGGAAAAGAACTTTGGTCCAGGGATATTAAGGCCAAATGAAAATCCAAAAGCTTATGTTATATCTTCTCTCGGTCATCTTCATTGTTTTTTTAGGGCTCTTCGGCTTATTATATTCAAATCAAGACAAGCTGATCTTTTTCCCAGAAATTTTACCTGAGGACTTTCACTTCTCTTTTCCCTATACTTTTCAGGAAGTTTCTTTGGAGTTAGAAAATGGAGAGAAGGTATATGCATTATTTTTCCCTGCTCAAGGTCCTTCCAAAGGGACTGTTTTGTATTTTCATGGAAATGCAGGAAGTTTAAGAAGTTGGGGTGGAGTTGCAGAGGACTTCGTTCCTCGAGGCTGGGACCTTCTCATGACCGATTATAGAGGTTACGGTAAAAGTAGAGCCAAGCTGACCGAAAAAGGAATGTACCAGGATGCGGAACGTTGGTACGAATATCTGAAAACGGATAAATTGAAAAAGGAAAATGAGATCATTCTTTATGGAAGATCTATCGGAACCGGAGTTGCGGTGGATTTAGGAACCAAAACAAATCCCGGTTATATTATATTAGAAACTCCTTATACTTCTTTGGCGGATCTAGCAAAAGAATATTATCCATTTGTGCCAAAATGGTTTTTGGCTTATTCTCTTAAGTCTGAAAATAAGATCGGGAAATTGCATTCTCCTATGACAATTATACATGGAAATGAAGATGAGATTGTCCCATTCAGACAAGGAAAGAAATTATTCAAAACCGCTTTGGAATCAGGAGTTAAAATAGAATTTCTAGAAATAGAAGGAGGAAATCATAATAATCTCTCCTTCTTTCCGGAATACCAAAAGGGATTGGTTAATATTTTAGGGTCGGTTCACTTAAACCGAAGAAAATCAAACTCTCAGAGATAATCTGGGAATAAGACTTTCAGTTTTGCAACAGTATCCGGATTTCTGCGTTCAGGAGCAGTGATGATCGAATACTTAGTGCTATTCTTGAGGCTAAGATCGTCTCCGTTTCCAAGAGAAGGGATCAAGGCGCTCAAAAGTTTTTTAGCATTCTCTGCATTCTTTCCTAAGTTCGCCATCACCATTTCAGCAGTAACTGCTTCTTCGTTCTCTCTCCAACAATCATAGTCGGTGGACATACAAACCATTTGGTAAGCGATCTCGGCTTCTCTTGCAAGTTTTGCTTCCGGAAGAACACTCATATTAATGATGTCGCCGCCCCAAGAACGATACATATGAGATTCTGCTCTTGTGGAAAATAAAGGACCTTCCATACAAACCAAAGTTTTGTTTTGGTGGATCTGAAGATTTACTTTTGCAGCAGCTTTATTAATTCTATCGCTTAAGTTTTGGGAGAAAGGATCTGCGAAGGGAGCATGAGCCACCACACCTTTTCCGAAGAATGTGGATTCTCTTCCTCTCGTTCTGTCTATGATCTGACTTGGAAGAACAAAGTCCAAAGGTTTGATCTCTTCTCTTAAACTTCCGACAGAGCTGAACGCTACGATCTCTTCTACGCCTAAAATCTTAAGAGCGCAGATATTTGCCTTCATAGGAACTTCGTGAGGCATGATAAAATGTCCCACACCATGGCGAGGTAGAAATGCGATTAGTTTGTCGTGGATCTTTCCGATCTTGATCGTGTCGGAAGGTTTACCCCAAGGAGTTTCCGGAAGGACTTCTTCGACAAGTTCCATTCCATCCAGACTATAGAGACCTGTGCCTCCGATAACTGCAGCTTTTACTTTAGTCCCCATATCCATCTCCTTGAATCGGAATAAATTCCATATATCGAAATATGGGTCCGATTGTAAAGAAGAAGGAAATGAAAAGGTCTTAGGAATTATTACTCAATACTTTTAGTTCGGAGGCCTTTGTTTTGATCCGATCAATCTCTGAGTTTAAACTAGCTGAATCTTCGTTAATCTCATTAATATCTTTTTCTAATTGGGACATGGTCCGGATCATTTCCTTTTGGCCAACTGATTGTTCTTTTTCAGATTCATGGATCTCATTCGAAACTGATTTGATACTTTCCAATTCACTTAAGAACTTACGGATAATATTTCTCTGTTCCAGATAAAGTTTGTTCATCTGGACAATTCTGTCAGAAGTTTCTAGGATCTTAAATTTTTGTTTTTCCGTTAGGTCTCCCGTTTCCGCAGAGGCGTTTTTTGCTTCTTGGATAAAACTCTGGGATTGTCTTACGATTGCAGAGATGGATTTTGCATTTTCTGAGGTGAAGTCTGCAAGTTTACTTACCTCGTTCGCTACCACTGCAAATCCTCTTCCTGCTTCTCCTGCTCTTGCGGCTTCAATAGACGCATTTAATGCGAGAAGGTTCGTTTTATCCGCAATCTCTCCCATGATCTGATTGATCTGATCTACTTTGTCAAAGGAGCCTGCGATATCCGCCAGATAGGATTTTGTTTTTTCAGCAGCGATGGTAACATTCTCCATATCCGCTTTATTATCGTTTGCAAATGTAGAAAGCGCTTCACTATACCCGGTGATATTAGAAACTATTTCTCCTAACTTCTTAGAATCATCAGCAAGTTCAGTCAAACTCGCATTCTGTGATTCAATAGACCTAGAAGTATTTGTAGAAGCAGCGGAAAGTTCCTCTAATACTGCGTTCACTTCTTCCAATGCAGCAGCTTGGGATTCCATCTTCTCTCCGGTGCGGTTTATGAACTGAGCGAATTTAACGATAGAATCTTCCAAACTAATTGCAGAATCTTTAATGATAACCTGATTTTCACTCAATTTTTCGAGCAAGTCCTTTGAATCGGTATAAAGACGGTTTCCTTCTACCGTTAATCTTAAAAACAATCTCATTAATTGAGCAAGTATCACACTCGCAACAAATATGAATGCAATTTTGATAATCTCAGTAGAACCGCTTATGTTATAAGGAAGTTTTGCTGCTTCTGGATCATTTACAAATCCAACTCCGTTTTTAAGTGCACATACAAGAGCAACGATTGCGCCAGCGGTAGAGAATGCACCTACGATCAAAACGAATATCCTTTCTCCTAAAAGACAGGAGTAGATCATTATATAAAAATAAATGAAGAATAATACAACGTTCTTTAAGGTTCCAGCCGCTACATCCGGAGAAACGAAAGTATCTAAGATCAATGTGGCACTTAGGACATTCACATCGAATAAAACGAAAAGTTTATGGAATCCAATGGACATATTCCTTTTGCGATTCGCTACAAAATTGAAAATGCAGTAGAGTCCCATAAAGGCAGTGCCGCCTGCGTGGACCATAAATTGTAAGGGCTGAAAACTTTTATAAGCTCCCGCTAAGGAAATGATAAAAAGTAAAACTAATCCTAATCGGATCCGGTTGATTACGATTGCTCCGTTCTTCCAGATTTGTAGGATCGTGGATTCCGTTTTTACATGGGAAGTTTCCATTCTTACCTCGCTTGAGATCAATAGACGGAAATTCCCTAGTCAGACTAACGTTGGTGTTCTTTTATTCGGAAGAATGTCCGCTCAATACTCTTAACTCTGAAGCCTGGCTATTGATCTTGTCGATCTCAGTGTTCAGTTTGGTGGATTCTTCGCTGATCTCGTTTATGTCTTTTTCCAACTGGCTCATTGTCTTCATCAATTCGTTTTGGCCGAGAGTTTGTTCTTTGGTGGATTCCAGAATATCCGTGGATGCTGATTTGATAGTATCCAATTCGTTTAGGAAACTTTTGAGGATAAATTTTTGCTCCTTATAGAGCTCATTCATTTTCAATATCCTATCCGTAGTTTGTGTCAATTTGAACTTCTGTTTTTCGGTAAGATCTCCAGTTTCCGCGGAAGCTACTTTTGCCTCGTTGATAAAACTTTGAGATTGTTTCACGATGGAAGAAATAGACTTCGCATTTTCAGAAGTGAAGTCTGCTAGTTTACTTACCTCATTTGCCACGACGGCAAATCCTCTTCCTGCGACCCCGGCTCTTGCCGCTTCAATAGATGCGTTTAATGCGAGAAGGTTTGTTTTATCTGCGATCTCTCCCATGATCTGGTTGATCTCATCTACTCTGTTGAATGAGTTCGCAATGTCTGCGAGATAAGAATTCGTTTTTTCAGCGGCGATGGTAACATTCTCCATATCCGCTTTATTCTCTTCTGCAAATACGGAAAGTGTTTCGCTGTATTCCGTAATATCCCCTATGATCCCTCCCAATTTTTGAGAGTTGGAAGCAAGTCCCGAAATACCTTCATTCTGAGTTTCGATAGATTGAGTATTATTGATAGAAGAAGCAGAAAGTTCTTCTAATACTGCGTTTACTTCTTCCAAAGCAGCGGCCTGGGATTCCATCTTTTCCCCGGTCCTTGCAATATAACCTGCAAATTCTTTAATAGATGTTTCTAAGTTTTCTGCGGAGTTACGAATGATGATCTGGTTCTCTTTAATTTGAGTTAAGAATATCTGGGATTCTCCGAATAATCTGGACCCTTCTGCAGTTAAGTTCTCGAATAATCTCATTAATTGGTATAAGATCACACTTGCAGTGATCATAAAACCGATCTTTACGATTTGAACGGAGAAGATCAGAGTATCCGGATCCTTTGATTTACTTGCATTTTCGGTTAGTACAAGCCCGTTCTTCCAACCCACATAAAGTGCGATTGCAACTCCGATCGCAGTTAATAATCCGATCAGAAGTACGAATTTTTTTTCTCCCAATAAAGAGGAGTAGATCATTATATAAAAATAAATGAAGAATAAGATCATATTTGCGAGAGTATCTCTTGCAACGACTGCATCGATACTACAGTCAGCGGCCATGATCGCAGAAAGTATGATTACATCCAAAATCACTAAAGTCTTTTGGAATCTAATCCCGACTTTTCCTCCTCTTGCCAGGAAAAATTCGAAGATACAGTATAATGCCATTAAGCCTGTTCCGACAGAGTGGGCGATTACCTGAGTGGGGTGGTTTGTTTTAGAAACTCCGATCAAGGTAAGAATGAAAAGAAGCACCAATCCTAATCGGATACGGTTGATAACGATAGCACCGTTCGTCCAGATTTTTGCTATAGACGATTCCTTAGAGATCGCGGAATTTACCATGGAATTCATCATTCACCTTCCGGCAGATTTGATTTTTATTTATTAAATTCGCTTAATATCTTGTTTGGATTTTAAGAAAGAGAAGTTCTCACTACTTCTAAAATACGATCCATTTCCAGGATACCTTCTTCAAATAAGGCAGGTCCTGGTTGTAAAATGATCGCTGGGTCCATTTCGAAAATTTTATCGTTTTTGATCGCAGGAATATCTTTCCATTCTTCTCGGGTACGGACCCATTCGAAGTCCATGGGTTTTCCACACCAGCTTCCGATAATCAGGTCCGGTTTTGCATCCGCTACTTCATGAAGACTTATTATCCTGTCTTTGGCCAAGGATTTTTCTTTTAGATGTCCGAAACAATCTACTGCTCCGACAATCTCCAATAATTCGGAAACCCATCTGATCCCAGTGATAATCGGATGATCCCATTCTTGGAAAAACACCTTAAGCTTCGGTTTAGAAGAAGAATGTTCTTTGATCTCGTTTAATTTTTTCTTATACGATTCTACAAGTTTAGAAACCTGTTCCGATTTTCCGATCAGTGATCCCACCATTAATATAGTTTGGAAAATTTCCTCTAAACTTCTTTGGTTGGTGATAAGAACATTCAGCCCTTCTTTCACAAGATCATGAGAAAGTTGTGCCTGGATGTCCGAGAATCCGACGACCAGATCCGGATCTAACTCTTTGATCCTCTTTATGTTTCCGTTAATAAAAGCGGATACTCTAGGCTTTTCTTCTTTTGCCTGAGGAGGTCTTTCGGTATAAGCAGAGATGCCCACGATCCGATCTTCTTCTCCTAATAAATAGAGAAGCTCCGTAGTTTCTTCAGTTAAACAAACGATTCTTTGCGGACCGATTCTACTCAACTGTGATACTTCTTCTTATCTTCTATTAATTTTTCTACCACACTTGGATCAGCTAAGGTCGAGATATCTCCCAAACCTTCGAACTCGCCGGATGCTATCTTACGCAAAATCCTTCTCATAATTTTTCCGGATCTTGTTTTAGGAAGGCCAGGCGCCCAATGGATTACGTCAGGTCTCGCGATCTTTCCGATCATTTTTTCCACAGTAGTAATCAGTTCCTTTTTGAGAGAATCATTTGTAGTCACACCTTCTTTCACTGTGACATATGCATAAATTCCCTGGCCTTTGATATCATGTGGAAATCCTACAACCGCTGCTTCTGCAACGGAAAGATTTTCTACGAGTGCACTTTCTACTTCCGCGGAGCCGATCCTATGACCTGATACATTGATCACATCGTCTACACGACCGGTGATCCAATAGTATCCGTCTTTGTCTCTTCTTGCTCCGTCTCCTGTAAAATAGTAACCTTTATAAATGGAGAAGTAGGTATCGAAAAATCTTTTCGGATCCTTAAACACCCCTCTCATCATAGAAGGCCAAGGAGATTTGATCGCTAAGTTTCCAGAAACTTCTCCCTTGGAATTGATCTCTTTTCCTTCATCATCTAAAAGAACAGGTTGTACTCCAAAGAATGGAAGAGTAGCAGATCCAGGTTTTTGAGCAATTGCTCCAGGCAAAGGAGAGATCATGATCGCTCCGGTTTCTGTCTGCCACCAAGTGTCTACGATAGGACATTTGGATTTTCCAACATGTTTAAAATACCATTCCCATGCTTCCGGATTGATAGGCTCTCCTACGGATCCAATCAACCTAAGAGAACTTAGGTTTCTTTTTTCAATAGGATCGGTTCCTTCTCTCATTAGGGAACGGATGGCAGTCGGCGCAGTATAGAATACCGTAACCCCATGTTTATCGATCACATCCCAGAATCTTCCGACATCCGGATACGTAGGAACTCCTTCAAACATTATCGAAGTAGCTCCGTTAGAAAGTGGACCGTACACTAAATAACTATGACCTGTTACCCAACCAATATCAGCAGTACACCAATATGTATCCGTAGGTTTGATATCGAAAATATAATGAAAGGTCATATTGACCCCTAAAAGATATCCTCCAGTGGTATGAAGAACTCCTTTCGGTTTTCCGGTAGAACCTGAAGTATAAAGAATGAATAAAGGATCTTCCGAATCCATTTGTTCAGGTTTACAATATGCAGGAAGATTCGTGTCGTTCATCAGATAATGCCACCAACGATCCCTGCCTTCTTTCCAATTCAGTTCTGTTTCTTGTCCGGTCCTTCTGACAACGATCACATTATTTACTTTTTCAGAAGATTGATCTAAAGCAGTATCGACTGCCTTTTTCAGATCCAGACTTTTACCACCTCTATAACCTCCATCGGAAGTTACGATCAGTCTTGGTTTACAATCTTCTATCCTACTCTGTAGAGCTTCCGGAGAAAAACCTCCGAACACTACCGAGTGGATCGCGCCAATTCTTGTACATGCAAGAATAGTAATGGCTAGTTCAGGGATCATTGGTAAATAAACCATGACCACGTCACCTTTTCTGATCCCTGAATTTTTCAGAACGTTTGCGAACTTATTCACTTCACGATAAAGATCGTAGTAGGTATAAGTTTTAGATTCTTGGGGATTATCACCTTCCCAGATGATTGCAGCTTTATTCTTTAAAGGAGTGTCTATATAGCGGTCGAGGCAATTATAAGAGACATTGATCTTGCCTCCCTCGAACCATTTTACTTTTGCATTCTTAAAATCGTGATCTAAAACTTTGGTCCACTTTTTGAACCAGGTAAGTCTGGTAGAAGCTTCTCTGGCCCAGAATTTTTTAGGGTTCTCTATGGATTCTTTGTATAATGCCTTATAATCTTTGAGATTGATATTCGCTGTTTTTTTAAAATTAGCGAATGGCTGGACGATTCTTTCTTTCGACATGGCTTATTCCTTCGCAATCGAATACGAAACTTTTTAATTTCCGTATTGTCCACTCATTCTTCTAACCAAATTGTATGAGAGTTTTTTATGTAAAATCTCGCCTGTTATGTAAAAAAAGAATTCTCCCCCGACCGTATTTCAGCAGGCTCGGCTCAATGTCAGAAAAATTGGATACTCGGGAAAGTTGGAAGCGTAGGTTCCTAGTTTGGTTGGTGCCTACAATTGTAGTTTTTTTACAAAGGATCATAGGACTCACCTCCAAAAAGGTAGAATTAGGTAAGGAGCATTTTAATTCTCTTTATCCTTTGAAGAAACCGTTTATCCTCTGCGTTTGGCATACGAACGTTCTTTATTCGCCATACTTAAATAAGAATCGTAAGTTAGCAGTTTTGATCTCCGAATCTAAGGACGGGGATTTTATTACCGGAGTGGTGCATAGATTCGGTAATGGAAGTATTCGTGGGAGTTCCTCAAAAGGTGGCTCGAAAGCTCTTAAGGCGATGATCGTTCACTTAAGAAAAAATCTTCCTGCAGCATTTACTCCCGATGGGCCTAGAGGTCCGGCTTGGATTGTTCAGCCTGGAGTGATTGCCGCTGCTCAAGTCTCTCAGGTCCCAATCTTACCTTTTCATTATGAATGTACAAAACAATGGATTGCGGAAAAGTCTTGGGATAAACATAGGATTCCAAAACCTTTCACTACTTTTGTAATCTCTTACGGAGAGCCAATCATGATCCCTAGAGATCTAGATGAGGCCGGCTTCGAAAGAGAAAGATTGAGAGTGGAGAAAGCAATGCTCGAAAATAAAAGTCGAGCAGAGCAAAAAGCGGAAGAACTTAGGATTAAAGCTGGGCTTAAGTCGAACCAGTCCGAATTAAATCCAGAAACTCACTCCTAGTTACCATATTCGTTTTAAATTCTCCGAGCATACAAGAAGTGAAAAGTTCGGAGTTTTGTTTTTCGACTCCTCTCATCATCATACAAAGATGTTTTGCTTTGATGACTACTGCGACGCCCAAAGGATCTAAAACTTCCATTAGGGCGTATGCTATTTGCTCAGTCATTCTTTCTTGAACCTGTAGCCTTCTTGCAAATACATCTACGATACGTGGGATCTTTGAAATCCCTATGATCTTTTTATTCGGAATATAACCTACGTGAGCCTTTCCAAAAAATGGAAGAAGATGATGTTCGCAAAGTGAATACATTTCGATATCTCGGACAAGAACCATACCTTGGCTGTCCTCTTCGAAGATCGCTCCGTTCACAATGGTATCTATGTCCGCCTTATAACCGGAAGTCAGGAATTCATAAGCTTTCCGGACCCTTTTAGGAGTGTTTAAAAGTCCTTCTCTATTCGGATCTTCTCCGATCGCTTTTAATATACTCGTTACTTCGTTTTCCAAGGTGTCTCTCCGTTCTTCGCTTCGAAAATGTATGTAGTTAGACTCGTCTGGACAAGTCTTGGCAATTTACTTCTCTTTTCAAGGGGAAAAGCGATTGGCTTGCCATTCCAACTTCATCTTATACGATGGTTTAATTTTCAATGGCGGCCAGAAGGATCAAAATCGGATTTGATGCAAGGATGATTGCCCATTCAGGGATCGGTTCTAGGGTCAAAGCACTTTTGATTTGGCTGGGAGATATTGCATCTAAGAAAGGGATCCGGATTACGCTTCTGGGAAATCCTGATCTTATACAAAAGAATCTTTCTCCAAAGGTCTTATCTAATTACGAAATTTTAGAATATAACGCAGGGATCTATTCTATCAAAGAATGGTTCGGCATTCCTGAGATGAAAGATTTTGACCTTTTGGATATCCCACATTTTAATGCGCCTTTAAAATTCTTAGATCGATGTGTTGTTACCATTCACGATATCATTCCATTCAGAATGAAACAGTTCCATTCTTCTTTTTTGAAACAGGCTTATATGAGGCTTGTGTTTTTGTTCATCAGAAAGAAGGCCAAAAAAATCATTACTGTTTCTGATTTTACCGCAAAAGATATTACGGAAGTTTTTTCTTTTTCCCCATCTCAAATGCAAACCATCTATAATGGCTTGGACACCAAAACTTTTTCTCCTAAAAGCGATTTAGAAAAGAAGAAGTTCCTGAAACAATATGCATTAAAACCTGGATATTTACTCAGCGTGGGGATCGGAAAGGAGCATAAGAATTTAGGATTCGTACTTGGGTCTCTCAAAAAACTTTGGTCCGAAAAAAAGATCAAAGCAGATTGGGTAATTGCGGGATCCGGCGGAAAACTTCCAGAGTATTTGGTAGAAGATGCAAGAGGTTGGGAAGATAGAATTAAACTAGTTCCGTATCTTTCGGAACAAGAATTGGCCACCTTATATTCCGCAGCAGGGTTACTTGTGTATCCTTCTTTATACGAAGGATTTGGATTTCCTCCTGTGGAGGCTCAGTCTTGCGGATGTCCCGTATATTCTTCTAACTCAAGTGTTCTTCCTGAAATTCTGGAAGATACTGCATTCTTCTTTGATCCTAAAGATTCCCTTTCTTTTGAAACAGGATTATTAAAACTAATGGATTCTCCAAAACTTCTAAGTTCTAAGACCAAAGCGGGTTTAAAAAATTCCAAAAGGTTTGATTGGAAAAAATCTGCAAATGAGATTGTAGAAGTATATTTGCGGTTGGTAAAGAACTGATTTAAGGATTTTTGAAAGAAGGTTTTCCAAGGGAAATTTTTCTTTCTTCTATTTTGAGTCGGATCGTTTTTCTTTCGTCTTCGGTATACATGGTCCATCTACCGATCTCCTCTAGGGTGCGATAACAACCCTCGCAGAGACCGGTCCGATAATCCATATTACATACTTTAATACATGGAGAACGAACAATCATCTTAAGAACTACTTGGTCTTTTTGACCTTCTTCTTATTCGACGCTGTTTTTTTAGGTTTTGCTTTTGCAGATTTAGCAATTGTTGTGCTTCCGTTTATATCTACCATTTGAGACAATTCGGTAAATAAAGAAAGTCCCGAAATTTTACCGGGAACGATTACGTGGGCCGCACCGTTATTTCTGAGAACTTCCGCCTCTTTAGGATCATCAGTAGTTAGGATGATTTTCGGTTGGTGATGTCTACAGATACTTTTTAAGGACTCAAGTAATCTACGATTGGTAGTTCCTTTTAGGATCATGTCGGAAACTGTACAGACGATATATCTTGCTTCTTCTATTCCTAAATGATGAAGGCTTTCCGGATTAGCTAAGTCTCCGTAAGCCCAACGAATTCCTTTGGATTCTAACGTTTGTCTGTAGATCGGATTAAAATCCACTACCAACATTCTTTTTAACCAAGAAGGTTTATCGTCTTCTATCCCGTCGATCAAACCTTGAGCGATCCTGAAATATCCTAATACTACGATATCCCTTTTGGTCTCTCCGGTTACTTGGGACTCTAATGGTTCTTTGTTTTCTTTTACTCCAAATAGAGATAAGAAAGAGATAATTCCTCTCGCGATCTTATCATTAAACAAGATCACATAAGTGGAAATAATAGAAGCGATGATCATAGAAGTAAGAACGATCGCCTGCAGATCTTTTCCAATATGTTCCTTTTGCACTCCAAGTGCTAAGATTACTAAAGAGAATTCTGAAATTTGCGCAAGGTTTAGGCCGGCAACAATACCCGCTCTTAAACCTTTGCCGGAGAAGAAAACAGTAGGAGCGATGATCAAGACCCTGCTCACCAAAACAAAACCTACAGCTAAAAATGCGAGGCCTAAGTCGCTTGCACTTGGAGCTTGGATTTTCATTCCGAGAGCTACGAAGAATAATGTAATGAAGAAGTCTCTGATCCCAGAAAGTTTACTGATCACATCCGCACCATAAGGGAAGGCAGCGATACTCACACCAGCGATCAATGCTCCCATCTCTTTAGAAAGTTCGAGCTTTTCTGCGACACCGCATAAGAAGAAACACCAAGCAATCGAAGTGATCAAAACTAATTCAGGTTTAGAAGCCGCGAATAGAAAAATTCTAGAAAGAATAAAACGACTGACCACGAAAGCGACAGCAACAAGAGCGATACCTTTTACCAAGGATCCAAGCACATTTAGGATCTGAGGATCTTGCAAGTCTGGCTGGATTCCCATAAATAGAATGGCCCAAATATCTTGTAAGACCAAAACACCTATAGTAAGACGCCCGGCTACAGTACTGATCTCGAACTTATCATGCAGGAGTTTGACCACGATCATCGTGGAACTGAGAGAAAGAGCGATAGCAAAGTATAGAAGATCGAAATTTCCTGGAGCAGGTGGGAAGAATGTGCGGAATGCAAACCAAGCGGCCGCAACACCTAAGAAGAATTGTAATACTCCCAGAGCGAACATGGATTTTCCCATTCTCGCCAATTCTTTCAGATCGATTTCTAAACCGATGATGAATAATAAAAGGATCAAACCGATCTCTGAGATCAGTTCTATACTTTCTTCACTTTTAACATAGCCAATGGTTAGCTTTCCACCTACATAAGGTCCGAATAACGGGCCGATGATCAAGCCTGCGATTACGTAACCCAAGACCAGAGGTTGTTTGAATGCTTTTGCTATGATTGCGAAGAGAGTCGCGAAAATAATACTAAGGGCGATATCAACTAATAGAGTAAGTGAATGATGTTCCATCTTTTCGGTGCGAATTCCCCTTAGATTAGTTTTGTTGGAAGGATATTACAAAAAGAAATTATTAAATGAATATAGTCTATTCACTTTTTAACACGGATTTTCATGTCCCGAGAATGGGGGAGCATAATCTTAGAAGATCTCAATCGTTGGATTTGAATAGATCCTTAACAGCATCTTTTGCTTTGGATAAAGTATAATCTTCTCGATCAATCAGTATAAAATCTAAATTTTCTTTTTCTATTCTGGCCAATACTTTGGCGATGTCTGCTGGAGATTTTAAGTTGGTGGCCAGATATTTGAATTTGGTCCCGCATTCCGGACACGATTTGTCCTTAGTATAATTCAGTCCCAGATGTTTACATTTTCCGCAAGTTCCGTAGAGATCATCTATGATCATCAATTGGGAAGAAACTTCGCTAACGCTCAGTATTTGCCAAACCCGGATGTACTTTTTGTCTTCAGCCGACATTCTTTTAAAAAAACGAATTCGAAAGATTAGTCAAGGGTTTTACGGATAGTTTGGAGAATGATAGAAGTCGCCTCTTCTATTTCGTTTTTTGAAATACATAGAGGAGGAGCAAATCGGATCGTATGATCGTGAGTTTGTTTGGCTAGAATTCCGGACTCCAACAGTTTGTAGCAGATCTTTTTCGCTCTTGGTCCTATTTCGTCCGGGAAAAATTCCACTGCGTTTAACAATCCTTTTCCTCTGATCTCTTTTACCTTGTTGGGATAATCAGATTTTAATACCTGTAGAGAAGAGCGAAATTCTGCCCCTCGTACTTCGGAGTTTTCGGAAAGATTTTCTTCTAATAATACTTGGATTGCGGTTTTGGCAACTGCGGCTGCTAAAGGATTTCCTCCGAATGTAGAGCCATGAGTTCCTGGTTTTAAGGTAAGGATGATCTCATCGGAACCCAAAACCGCAGAGACAGGAAGAGTTCCTCCCGACAATGCTTTGCCAAGTACGAGTAAATCTGGTTTTACATTCTCATGATCCGCAGCCAAAAGTTTTCCGGTCCTACCAAGGCCGGTTTGTACTTCGTCCAAGATCAAAAGTATATTATACTCGGAACAAAGTTTGCGCACTTCCTTTAGATAACCTTCTCTTGGAACGATTACTCCTGCTTCTCCCTGGATTGGCTCCACCATGAAAGCAGCTACATTAGGATCTTCTAATTCTCTTTTTAGCGCTTCAATATCGTTGAATGGAATAATGGAGAATCCTGGAACAAAAGGACCAAAATCTCCTCTGCTAGTAGGATCGGTGGATGCGGAGATTGCACCTATACTTCTCCCCCAAAAATTTCCGGAAGCAAAAACGATCTTAGCTTTGTCTGCAGGGATTCTTTTAACTTGGTAACCCCATCTTCTTGCAAGTTTGACGGATGTTTCTGCTGCTTCTACACCTGTGTTCATTGGGACCATTCTATCGAATCCAAATGTATCACATAAAAATTTTTCCATAGGACCTAGTTGGTCATTATAGAATGCTCTGGAAGTAAGAGTTAATCTTTCGGATTGGATCTTTAATGTTTCTATAATTTTAGGATGACAATGCCCTTGGTTCACAGCGCTGTATGCGGATAAAAAATCAAAATATCTTTTCCCATCCGTATCCCAAAGAAAGACACCTTTCCCTCTCTCTAACACAACGGGAAGAGGTTCGTAGTTAAATGCTCCGTACTCTTTTTCGGTATCGAAGTAAAATTGGGATGTTTGCGTGTGCATCGTACTTGATTCTAACCGGTTCAAGAGTCACACAAGGAGATTTCGGTATTTTACCTTGACTTTTGTGTTTCAACTTGTTGAAATTTATCGCATGCAATTCTCTTTCCCGAAAATATCCGCTTCTATACCGATCTTTTTTGCGATTATGTTCCTTACGAACTGTCTTTATACGAATATCAAATCTCCAGGCTGGTATTATTCTCAAAGTTATTCTGATGTAAGAGGAATGGAGCCGGTAGGAAAATTAGAAGGTGTGTCCTGCGGAACTAGCTGGCTTTGGATGGTCTATACAGGAGACGAGAGTTACGAAGCCGCCGTCCAAAATGCGATCAAGGATAAAGCGGACCTTCTATTCGATGTTCAAACAGATTATAGTTACAAATCCTTTATATTCGCTCTTTATTTTGAAAAATGTACAAGGGTAACTGGGATCGGAGTGAAACTTCCTCAAAGACTTCTGAAAAAAGAATGAAGCTCATTCCTTACAAACGGATCCTTTTTCTAATTCTGATCTTAGCTGAGTTCGTCGGTTGTATCCAGATAGGAGCAAGTGGTAGAGCCCTGGTTCGTAGGAACCCAGAACCTTATCCAACCGGGATCGGTATTCCGCCTGATAATGATGTTCATCTGAACGGTGCAAATTTTAGAGACCCTTCTATCCATTATGGAGAATCATCCACTAAGTTAAAGACTGGAGGTTTTGACGGTTACATTCGAACGACAACTTCTTTTCCTCATAAAGATATGTTCCATGCATCGTTGGATGGTTGGGATTGGTCTGAGCATAGGATCGTAAAATTCGAAGGAGCAAGTAAAGGTTGTCAATTCGGCGTACGTTTGTTTCTTCCCATTAAACGAGGGTCGAATGATGCATTCATTCCGATCCATTTTACTTTCGGGAACAAAAGTTTTTACGAAGACTTGGGCGAGCAGATGAAGTTGAATTCTATTGAAGCCTTATTCGATAGTAGGCTGGACGTGGAGTACACGGCATATATTTTCGGATTATTCAGAAGAAAATGTCTGAGGTTTCAAAGTTATGGCATCCAAAAATTCTAACTCTATTCCATTATTCTTATCTTCGATATTAGGTTTTCTAGCGGTGGCTCTGGGAGCATTCGGGGCTCACGGATTAAAATCAGTATTAACTCCTGACTTACTTGCGATTTACGAAACTGGAGCAAGATATCATCTCATCCATGCAGTAGTTTTACTCGTACTATCATTAAGCGGAAAACTTTCAGAATCCAAGTTTAGAAGGGTAGGTTTTTGGTCTATTCTAACTGGGATCTTAATTTTTTCCGGATCACTTTATGCTTTAGCGATCTCCGGTGTTCGTATCTTAGGAGCGATCACTCCTTTCGGCGGAGTGGCCTTATTATTAGGCTGGGCATGTATTGCCTACTCCGCTTTTTCGGATAAAGAATAAATTCTATCTGGTAATATGGAAATTAAAATCCGTATTACCAAAAGTTCCGTACAATCTTAACCAAAGCGGAAGTATCATTTCGGTTGCTCTTGCACCGGTGATATCTCCTAGGTCAATGATATTTTTCCAACCGAAATCCTTCGCTAAAAGTTCTGAAACTTTTTTCTTTGCTTCCGGATCGTTTCCGCAAACGAATACATCATGTTCACCGGGAATTCCGGAAGCGTTTACCATGATAGTACAATTCATTGTGTTGAGCGTTTTAACCACTTTCAGATCTGGAAAAGATTTTTGGATCGTTTCCCCTAAAGAATCATTTGTTCCGAAGATTAAACCGGGTGGTCTTCCTTTTGAGAAATCGAGTGCATTCGCAAGATCTACTAAAACTTTTCCTTTAAGCGTTTCTTCGCCGGCAGATCTTAAAACTTCTATACTAACTTCTCCCTTAGTACAGTTAAATAGAATGTCTCCGAAAGAAGCAGCATCCTTAAAGGTTCCTTGAGAAGCTTTACTTCCTGATTTGGAAACCCATTGGGCAGCCTTTTCATTTGTGGAGGAACGAGATCCCATTTTTACCTCGTGCCCTTTTTCGATTAGTTTGCTACCGATGGTTTCTCCGACCATTCCGGTGCCTAAAACTCCGATTTTCATTTATTTCTCCGAAGGTATAATTTCAAAATTCTTAAACGAGATCAGTTTAACTGTTTTTAGACAAAAGATCCAATGTATTGTTCTTTCTGTATCGGGAAAAAGAAATAAAACTGTCACTGTATTCCTTTTTAAAAATAGGGAATGATAGTTACGAAAATGAAAACCGAATATACGATTTTCCAAATCGATGCATTTACAGATTCCTTATTCAAAGGAAATCCTGCAGCAG
>NZ_RQEY01000021.1 GCF_004770105.1 Leptospira andrefontaineae
ATTAATTATTTTCATATTATAAAAAGATTTTTTAAACCATTGCGGCTAACGACCAAGGCTTGACGACGTTTCGCGAGTGCGCAAGCACTTGGCAAGAGCCTTGCTCTGCAAGGCGAGTGACAAAGCGAAATGTGCCGAAGGCCGAGCGAGAGTTGCGTAAGCAATCTCGAAGCGAAGCGTCAGAGCCGATAGTTAGGCGTCGTTTTTAAGATTTAGATAAACTAATTCATTTCGATAATTATGAAAATCATTTAAAAAACGCCCATCAAAGTAACTTTTCCATAAGTTTTCATGATCTTCTATAATCTCGATCTTAGATGTATCTATGAGTAATATTCTAAACGGATCCCTAATCCTTCGAAATGATTCTCGAAATATAACAATAGCTAATAAAACCCGACCAGACTTTACTTCTATTAATTCATCATAAAGATATGTATAATTGAGAGCTAATTCATTGGGATTTGCTCTTTTCAGAAATCCTTTATCAGTTACCTTATACAATCGCACATTAAGGCAGTCTAGAAATCTTATAGTTAAAGGAAATTCGGCTTCCCTCATATTAATTGAATTTTCTTCGGCGATCTTATCGGCTTTCTCAGACAATCCCTTATCTTTCATTAAAACCACCATATTGGAATTTAAATTTGATATTAACTTGAAAGACGAATCATGCAATTTAGCAATATAATTTGAAAATCTGCCTAAACTTCCTCGCGCATCCGACAATCGTCGATTATAGGAATCTATTTCAGAATTGTTTACTTCTTGATCTGTAAAAATGTCAATCAATGTCGGGCAAAGTGAAGCTAAATTATTTGTAGTTATCATTATCTATGTAAATGAAATTCTTTAAAAATGACGCCTAACGACCAAGGCTTGACGACGTTTTGCGAGTGCGAAGCACTTGGCGCGAGACTTGCTTTGCAAGGCGAGTGACAAAGCGAAATGTGCCGGAGGCCAAGCGAGGGTTGCAAAGCAATCCCGAAGCGCAGCGTCAGAGCCGATAGTTAGGCGATGTAAACCTTGAACTTTAGGTAAAAATTAAGCCACGGATGGCGTTTTAACTTTCTTAGCTAAATTATTTTTAACTGTATATTTCTTAATCTTAGATAATTGGTTATGAATCTTTCTTTCAGCCTCTAAAAGATCATAATCATTTTGTAATCCTAACCAAAATTGAGGAGGAAGATCAAAGTATTTGCCTAATTTTAAAGCATAATTAGCTGAAATGCTTCGTTTGCCATGCATGATTTCACTTAGCCGAGATTGAGGAATTCCGGTATCCTTATAAAGTTGATACGCACTTAAACCCAAAGGTTTAAGGAATTCTTCATTTAAGATATCTCCAGGATGAGGGTTTTTAATCAATTTTTTCATAAACAAACTCAAGCAATCTAATTAATGATAATCAACAATCTCAACATCGTAGGCATCTTGCTCATGCCATCGAAAACATATTCTCCATTGATCATTTATTCTTATGCTATACTGCCCTTTTCTATTCCCTGAAAGTAACTCTAATTTATTGCCTGGCGGTGATTTTAGATTTTCAACACTTTGAGAGTTGTTGATCATCCTCAATTTCCTAAGAGCTATTTCCGAAATCTGATTTGGAATCGATTTAACAAATACACCTTTCCAGACTTTTTCTGTATCTTTATTCTCGAAACTTTTGATCAATTTACTAATACTTACATATATTGTAAGTATTGTCAATACAAATAATTAATAAAGGTTTCCCTACTCCCCCGGACAAGGATGTCCGGGATGTATTAAAATAATTCACAAGGTTTATGGCGCCTAACGACCAAGGCTTGACGACGTTTCGCGAGTGCGCAAGCACTTGGCATGAGGCTTGCCTTGCAAGACGAATGACAAAGCGAAATGTGGCGTAGCCCGAGCAAGAGTTGCGTAAGCAATCTCGAAGCGACGCGTCAGAGCCGAAAGTTAGGCGACGGTAGCTTATTTAACAAATATAGTTTTGACCAATATGTATAGAAGGATGAACAAAGGAGCTCCTATCGTAACGCCAACCAACCACTGCGCTGTTAACTTAACAGGACTCTCGATTTCCCTTAGTATTGGATTAATTTCCGAATATGCTTTTAAGAATTGATAAAGCTGTTTTATATCGCTTTCAAATAGATCTCCAACAAAACGAATACTTTCATTCCTTTGAAGATATAATTTCAGTATTGATTTTGAAGACTCACTCATACCTCCAAAATAGAACTTTTCTATCTCATTCAATTTGACAAACTTAGTTATTCCGGAAATTTCAGATAATTGAATTGAATCATTATCTGAAGATACAACCCATTTCTTCCTATCAGTTAATCTAAAAAATGCGTAGGAAATCAAAAAGAGACTTAAGAAAAAAGAAACAGCTAGTAGAATTCCATTTGCTCTTCCTACAAATAAGATAAATGAAATTATCAGTAAAATTATTCCTGAACTTAAGCTAAATGTGTGCTTAATATCATTTCCGGAATACGCTATTACTTTTGAATATTTTTGCATACTTTTCAGTGAAACTCTTGTCTTTGAATAAATATTTTTGAGAACGATAAATTGATAGCTACTGTCGCCTAACGACCAAGGGTTATCGACGTTGGCGTATCTGAGTCTCCGAAGGAGACGTTAGAGTCAGGCACGATCTTTTGCAATAGCAAAAGGCGTGACTGGAGCCAATGTGGCGAAGCCCAAGCGAGAGGGTCGCGAAAGCGATCCCCGAAGCGCAGCGATAAGCCGACAGTTAAGCGACGTGACTGCACGGACAACAATAGTGTCCCAACCTATCCTCTAATTACAGTAAAATTCAATACTGATAGATTGCTGACGTAAGTAATTTTCCATCCGTTTCAATCGCACATCCTAATTTACTCTTAGTGAAATTGTTAGAGCATTAAAGCGGTTACCCGCAAGGCAATATCGCAGGCCAACACTCCACTAGTGCGATGAAACGGATGCTCATAGAGAAAAATATCAGTAGTCTTAAAATGGATTTGTAAAATATCCAAGCTTAAAAATAAAAAAAGAAAATTTTGCAGTCATGTGCGCTTAACGACCAAGGCTTGACGACGTTTCGCGAGTGCGTAAGCACTTGGCACGAGACTTGCCCCGCAAGGCGAGTGACAAAGCGAAATGTGCCGAAGGCCAAGCGAGAGTCGCGCAGCGATCTCGAAGCGATGCGTCAGAGCCGACAGTTATGCGTAGTTCCGACTTGTTTATCTGCCATCTATGAATTTTAAGACAATTCCCACTGCTTTTCTATCCCAAGCACCTAAATTACTAAAAGTCGGAATACCTAATTCGTTGAGTTTATCCGAGATGAATTGATTAGTACTATTATACAAATGCTGTTTCTTTATGAAATCAGCTACATTCTTAAAATAAGAAACTTTTCTATCATCATTAACTTTTTTACGACGAGAATCCCATAATAGACTGTCATCACAAATCTTAATTGGTTTTTTTCTTTTAACTCTCTTATCTAATTCAGTATTCTTTAAAATGACATCGAGCAATCTCGGATCACTATATTTGATTAGTTTATGATTTTGCATTGTTTTAGCAATGTGGCAATCCCAGCACAAAAGCTGTAAATTTTCGATATCATTTGAAGATCCTTTGATATGATCAACTTCCCGGCCTAACTTTCCACATATTGCACAGCGGTTCTTGGCTAATTTTAATACTTTTACTCTGATAGATTCAGGGATTTTTCTGTCTTTAGTAGAATATCCGCCAGATACAACAGAAACTCTTTTTACTTCGATAGCAACAGCAATGTGCGGATCCTTATCTTTACCCTCTACAATAACTTTTCTATGATAACGAACGTATTTCGCTTCTTCCTGACAAAGTTCTGAACAAAAGATTTTATATAGTCTTTCCCAAGGAATATCTTTATCGCAGTTTATGCATTTAAAACTGGGAACTTTGAAATTGCCTTTAACCTTCTTTATAGTCAAATTATCAGATTCAAAAGTCATTTAAGTCGGAATTACGCATAACGACCAAGGTGTTCCGACGTTTGCGATGGCACGAGTTTGCGCATGCAAACGAAGTGACTGAAGCAAATGTGGCGAAGCCCGAGCGAGTGAGTCGCGCAAGCGATCTCCGAGCGCAGCGGAAGCACCGATAGTTATACGCCGTGATAGCTTTTACGCAGCTTATTCCTTACATTCAGATGCGTTAGAATCTCTATCTCTCAGTGCATCATTCAAACAAAAGCCTATATCTGCTTCCTTATTTAGAATAGCTATAGGATATGTAATATCATTCGCTTGTAAAAAGACGACTACTTTGCATGATACAATGCTGTTTTCGTCGCTTCCTTCAAAACCTACCAAAACAATCTTCATATCCTTCTTTACGCAGTCTTTTACTACTCTGCTTCCAAAAAAAGGACCTGATTTGATAAATCTATCTGCAAAATCTTGGTTTCGCTTTCTCAATTCATCAATCGCCATTTTTTCGACAACTTTCTTATCAAATGCTAACTCAATTATCTCAGGGAAATTTTTAGATAAATGATGGTCAAAAGTCCAACCTATATGGTCATCAAATTTGACTTTAGCCCATCTTCCAATTTTGCTATCTAAATTCTCAGTACCCCCCTTTTTAACATGCAGTAATTGAATTTTTGCCTGAAAAGGAATCATTGTAATCAGTTGAGATGCTGAATTCGGATCTTCTCTTAATGCCAATCCATTCTTCGAAGAATTATAGTAAATTGTAATAGTTGTCTTTTCTTCATTAGCACACGAGCTTATTTGATAAAAGGAAAGGATTAAGATTATTATATGATTAGTGAAAAATTTCATTCAATATTAACTTTAGATTATATCATGGCGTATAACGACCAAGGCTTGACGACGTTTCGCGAGTGCGTCAGCACTTGGCGCGAGACTTGCTCTGCAAGGCGAGTGACAAAGCGAAATGTGCCGGAGGCCAAGCGAGAGTTGCGAAGCAATCTCGAAGCGAAGCGTCAGAGCCGATAGTTAGACGTAGTGACTTCATTTAACAGGAGTTTGATAGAACTTTTCAATATATTTTCGAAAGTCCCAAGATGCTAAATGATAAGGAGTCAATCGTTCTTTATTATAGAGCCTAATATTTGCTCCATATTTAACCAATAATTTAAATTTCTCAAGCCTTTCACTGTAAGAAAGGTTATCTGTTACCAGATAATGTAATGGAGTATTTCCACTACTATTGATTGCATTCACATCTGCGCCAGATTCTATTAATAATAGCAACGTTGAAATCTTCGATCGAGCAGCGTTATGCAACGGAGTGTTTTTATAATCATCTACAGCATTCACATTTAATCCCGTTTTTAATAGATATGAAATAACTTCGTTTTGATATCCATACGTTGCGCTGTGTAGAATGGTTTCTCCAGAATCATTAATAGCAAAAGGATCTGCGCCTTCTTGAATAGAAATCTTCACAGTATTAAGAGAATAATTTCCTACTATATAATGAAGAGGAGTATTCCCATAATTATTCTTGGCATTTAAGTCCAAATCTAAAGTCAGAAGATATTTTAAAAGTTCTAAACGCTCTTTTTCATCTGGTGGAAAATGATACTTATCGCAAA
This sequence comes from Leptospira andrefontaineae, assembly GCF_004770105.1. NCBI lineage: Bacteria > Pseudomonadati > Spirochaetota > Leptospiria > Leptospirales > Leptospiraceae > Leptospira > Leptospira andrefontaineae. Next base: position 5,612 of record NZ_RQEY01000021.1, read on the forward strand.
ATTTCATTGAGGAGGATATTATATTATATCTTATAGGTAAGGCAAACAAATGGAATAACGAATTTCCATCCTTATCTTTACTATCTGATTTCACGCCTGAATTGACTAAATTTTTTACCTCATTAACGCACCCTTCCCGAACAGCAGAAAAGAGTCTTTCTTCCTGACTCATTGTTTCTGGAGAAACTTTCGAAATATCAATAATGAAAATTAGTAAGACTAGTAGTTTCTTCATTTAAATATTTGAGTATGAGTCATTACGTCTAACGACCAAGGTGCTCCGACGTTTGCGATGGCACGAGTTTGCTTATGCAAACGAAGTGACGGAAGCAAATGTGGCGAAGCCCAAGCGAGCGGGTCACAAAGTGAACCCCGAGCGGCGCGGAGGCACCGATAGTTAGGCAGCAGTATCGCTCCTAACACATTGCACCCAAGCCCTACTCTGAAAAATCAACTAATAGAGTAAAAGCCAAATTACTGACTAATTCACCTTTCAGAATATAAAGTAGCGAACCCTTTTCGCAGGATCCGACGGAAAATATATCCAAGTAGTTCTGATAAATTCAAACATTCCTTAGAGTCTTTCAGTTTACAATATAAGGCACGGAAAGGGTAAAAAGCGACCTAACCTAAAATCAAATTCCTCTCTTGTTTTAGGATATGATTTACGATTACTAAATTCAAAAATACAAAATCGCGATATTGCGCCTAACGACCGAGGCTTGACGACGTTTCGCGAGTCCGTAAGGACTTGGCACGAGACTTGCCCTGCAAGACGAGTGACAAAGCGAAATGTGGCGTAGCCCGAGCGAGAGTGCGTAGCATCTCGAAGCGAAGCGTCAGAGCCGATAGTTAGGCGTAGTGCTTAGATGCTTAATCAGTGATTCCGGACAGATTAAGATTACCTAATGTGCAAGTAAATTTACTAAATTTATCTGCAAGAACATGATCTCGTGAAAATAGCATTATTTGAGCATGATAATTATAAATGCTAATGATACTGTTCTTCGATCGTATATTTCCTATCCGCTGAACATCAGAGCTTACAAAAGCAGATTCTTTATCGTCCTTATTCGCAAGTAAAGAGGTCATCTTAGCACTATCATAACTTGAAAAAAATTCGATTTTCGGAAGATCTTCTTTTTCTAGATTTTTAAGATTTTCTATGCCATGCAAATGATAATCAAACCAATCAAAAGTTTTTTCATCTATCAGAAAACGATCTAAAGAATCTTTTGAAAGTATTCTAGCGCAGTTTATAATTGCCGTTCCATAATAGTTTTCATCTATTTTGTAAATATCATCATAGGTTATAGAGAATCGAAAATTTACTTTTCCCAAAAATAGCCTTAAATTTTTATTTCTACCTTGAGAATTATATCTTTTGATATTTAATTGAAGGTAGATTGAAAAGATTAAGCTTTGAATAGGATTTTCAAATATTTGAAAGCCACCATCTCCGGTATCGATAAAATTTTCCTTAAAGTTCTCTTCATTTTTATATTCGGGAAAGAAGAATGATTCGCTTTCGATGATGTTTCTGCAAGTTAACCAATATACAGATCGGAATAGAATTGGAACTACAACCTGTTTTTCCGTAGAATACTGACTATATCCAACGATATCCATTCCTAGAACCGACTTTCTTTGAATAGAATTTGAGAGGACCTTTAATACTTTTTCTTCAATTTTCTGCGGAACAAGATCATCTGAAAGATCAATCGAATCGATCTCGTTATATATTTCCTTTGAATTTATGGATTCCATTTTATTTCCTAAGCATTACGCCTAACGACCAAGGCTTGACGACGTTTCGCGAGTCTGTAAGGACTTGGCATGAGGCTTGCCTTGCAAGACGAATGACAAAGCGAAATGTGGCGTAAGCCCGAGCAAGAGTTGCGTAAGCAATCTCGAAGCGAAGCGTCAGAGCCGATAGTTAGGCGACGGATGCGTTCTTAAACCTTTCACTCTACATTAAAAATAGATTTATCAAGTCAATTTTTTTCTTGCTCAAAAAGTTCGATCTTCATCTTTATAAGAATGCAACAAGGCTTATTTCAAATAATCTCAAAAAGTTTAATTATTATCTTATCCCTTTCTCATATTTCATGTGAGAAAACACTAACTACTATCCCATCAGAACTTGAAGGTTTCTGGATATGGGGAGATAAGGAGAAGAAGATTGTTGAAATAATTCATATTGATAAGAACCCGCTACTTATGGGAAATTTTCATTGCAACCAAATGGAAGATACAATTGATCGTTCATTGGCAGTAAAATGGAATCCAATTATAAACGATAAAGTTGTTCAAGATGGAAACGATATTTTCATTATAAATAATAGAATTAAGGCCATACTTTCTAAGAAGAGTTTTGATAAATTATATTACAATAATTTGATTTTTTCAAAAACGACTAAGCCAAATATAGACGCCGCAAAATTCGGATGTTTGAGAAATCCTATACTTGAATATAATCCTATTGAAGAACCGGAAAGAGTTTCCTCATTTGTATGGTGCAAAACATCCGTTTATGAAAAAAATTCTTTTGATTCAAAGATTGTATATGAGTTCCCCAACAACAAAGATTCTCATTTTAAAGTTCTAAAGACTTTGGTAGATCGAAGAGTTCCTTATATTTTAATTGAGTTTACCAATGAATCAAATGCAAAAAAGAATGTCGGATATATTTCTCCGAATGATAAATGCCTTCTTTTGCAATCTATTGAATCTTACTAAAATATTTACGCATCTGTCGCCTAACGACCAAGGTGTTCCGACGTTTGCGATGGCACGAGTTTGCGCATGCAAACGAAGTGACAGAAGCAAATGTGGCGAAGCCCGAGCGAGTGAGTCGCGTTAGCGATCTCCGAGCGGAGCGGAAGCACCGATAGTTAGGCGCAGTATCGCTCCTAACACGATGCACCCAAGCCCTACTCTACAAAATCCTCAAATAGAATAAAAGTCAATTAGTGAATAATTCACTTTCAGAATATAAAGTAGCGAACCCTTTTCGCAGGATCCAACGGAAGATATATCAGGTAGTTCTGATGGATTCAAACATTCTGTAGAACCTTTCAGTTTACGATATAAGGCAAGAAAAGGGTGAAAAGCGGTCTGACCTAAAATCAAATTCCATAATTGTTTTAGGAAAGGATTTACGCTTACTAAATTCAAAAATACAAAATCGCGATATTGCGCCTAACGACCAAGGCTTGACGACGTTGGCGAACCTGAGCCTCGAAGAGGCGTTAGGGACAGGCACGATCTTTTGCTATGCAAAAGACGTGACTGAAGCCAATGTGCCGAAGGCCAAGCGAGAGTTGCGTAGCAAGCTCGAAGCGAAGCGTCAGAGCCGATAGTTAGGCGCAGTATCGCTCCTAACACGATGCACCCAAGCCCTACTCTATGAAATCCTCAAATAGAATAAAAGCAAATTAGTGACTAATTTACTTTCAAAATATAAAGTAGCGAGCCCTTTTCGCAGGATCTAGCGGAAGATACATCCAAGTCGTTCTGATAGATTCAAACATTCTGTAGAACCTTTCAGTTTACTATATAAGGTAAGAAAAGGGTGAAAAGCGGTCTGACCTAAAATCAAATTTCACTATTGTTTTAGGAAAGGATTTACACTTACTAAATTCAAAAATACAAAATCGCGATATTGCGCCTAACGACCAAGGTGTTCCGACGTTTGCGATGGCACGAGTTTGCTTTGCAAACGAAGTGACTGAAGCAAATGTGGCGTAGCCCGAGCGAGTGAGTCGCGCAAGCGAACTCCGAGCGGAGCGGAAGCACCGATAGTTAGGCAGCAGTATCGCTCCTAACACACTGCACCCAAGCCCTACTCTGTAAAATCATCTAATAGAGTAAAAGTCAATTACTGACTAATTCTCTTTTCAGAATATAAAGTAGCGAACCCTTTTCGCAGGATCCGACGGAAGATATATCCAAGTAGTTCTGAGAAATTCATAACATTCCTTAGAGCCTTTCAGTTTATGATATAAGGCAAGGAAAGGGTGAAAAGCGGTCTAACCTAAAATCAAATTTCACTCTTGTTTTAGGAGAGGATTTACGATTACTAAATTCAAAAAAAGAAAATCGCGATATTGCGCCTAACGACCAAGGCTTGACGACGTTTCGCGAGTCCGCAAGGACTTGGCGCGAGACTTGCCACCGCAAGGCGAGTGACAAAGCGAAATGTGGCGTAGCCCGAGCAAGAGTTGCGCAGCAATCTCGAAGCGATGCGTCAGAGCCGATAGTTAAGCGCCGTTGCCATATCGCTAAGGTTGTCTGTATCTATACCTAATAATTTCATATAATTCTTCTATTGAAGTCGATTTTGCAATCTGAGAAAAATCATCATTAGAAAGTACATTCAATTTATATCGATTCTTTGCAGTCACGGTGGCTCCTCCAATCACAATCTGCTTATGGACAAAATACGGCTCACTTTTAGGATCTAAGCCATCGCCAGTAATTCGGATATATTTAATGTCTGGAAAAAAGTCATGAACCTCAATAATTAAATCTTTAGCTATTTCAAGAGGAATAGATTTTCCTAACCAGATGCTTTGTCCTTCTTCGTAAGTATAAATCTTTTCCTCTCCGCTCACCCCTTTAAAAACTTCAAACAAATATCCTTTTTCCTGCATGCGGTCGGTAAATTTTAAAACATTTGCGAAATTCGCTATAATATACTTATAATTATTTTTTCTTTGAGTATTACGTTGATCAATAGCGATTTTCTTAATTTCGGATAAAGAATCTTTTAACTCAGAAGTTTCATTCCACAATAACTCAAACTGTTCAGAGCGAGTCACTTCAATACTTTGACTCCTATTTTCGATTTCGTTGTATCTAAAGACTTTTATATAATTTTCTTCATTTTGATAATCAGACGGTGCGTATAGGACTCTATTATTAAAATTAAGTGTGAAAAAAAATGAAATCAGTAAAATAGAAGGAAAAACAATCAAAAACCAGATAAAGATATTCTGGTTTTGTTCTTTTAAGAACGGTAAAACAATTGTGCCGCTTACTTCTGCTATTCCTGCAAAAATTGCGATTATAGTTAAAGGATTCCTAACGGGCGATATCTTTTCGATCATTTTAATCTCCTTTTTCACTTTAGAAATTTCGTTTAAGCAATGGCGCTTAACGACCAAGGCTTGACGACGTTTCGCGAGTCCGTAAGGACTTGGCACGAGCCTTGCCTCTGCAAGACGAGTGACAAAGCGAAATGTGGCGTAAGCCCGAGCGAGAGTTGCGAAGCAATCTCGAAGCGAAGCGTCAGAGCCGATAGTTATGCGATGGTGACCAAACTATTAAAGCTTATTAAGCCTAAATTAAAATCTAAATACATTGGTTTTTAAATTAATAAATTAGAATTAAGAACCAGAAGAAAAAAGGAAATAATGAGAGAAAGCCCAATATTACAGTTATCATTGACCGAATAAACTGCGGCATTTTTACATAGTTCAATGCTTTAGTTTTTTCACCCTCTAAATCTATCTTAAATAAACAATACATCGCGATGAACAAGCAAAGAAATAGGAAAATACTTTTGAATAAAGTAATAGAGCTATTTATGGCCCTTTTTCCAAATCCAGAATCTATGATTTCAAAACTTAGCCAAGAAAGAGGAATGTAAAATAGGCTTATAATTATAGAAGCTATGAAAAATTTCGTTCTTTTCGATATTTTCATTTAAATAAATTTTGATTGGTCACTTTCGCATAACGACCAAGGCTTGACGACGTTTCGCGAGTGCGAAAGCACTTGGCGCGAGGCTTGCTCTGCAAGGCGAGTGACAAAGCGAAATGTGCCGAAGGCCAAGCGAGAGTTGCGAAGCAAACTCGAAGCGCAGCGTCAGAGCCGATAGTTAGCCGCAGTGGTTTTACTTAGTTTCTTTGCACTTTGTATCGGAATATAAACCCGCT
>NZ_RQEY01000022.1 GCF_004770105.1 Leptospira andrefontaineae
TCATTGCAGTATGGATTGAATAACTTCTTCTTATCACCTTTGATCGAAAGAGATTACACTCTCAACGTTCAAATAATTCCATAAAATGTTTCGGGTTAGCTTATCGATCTATTTCAATAAGCTAACCCGACTTCTTATAAAACATTTATAAAAGAGAAAGAACAAGTATGTTAGCAAAAAGAATCTTGAGTCTGAGAAAGAACGTATGTTTTTTTAATCGAAGACTCGAGCAGCGTATAAATTTAAAAACTTTTTTGAAGCGCTGGATTATTGCAATTATACTGCCTGTTCTTTTAACTTCTTGTTCAGGCGGA